>PMOA01000059.1:20455-65014 GCA_003161635.1 Limisphaerales bacterium | reverse complement strand
CGCCGGGCAGATTGTCGGTGAAACGCCCGGCGGCCTTTCGCTGGCGGAACGCCCAGTCGGCGACGCTCAACTCCTTTTCCGAAAGGGCCAGGGAACTGTCGGGGTGGGCGCAGAGCTTGTTGTTTTCGGGCAATGCGACGGCGACGGGCGTGTGAAAAACGCGGTTGATCTGCGAGACCAGTTGCCAGACGACTTCATCGCGCGAGCCGGCCTCGGCCAGGTCACGCGACATCTCGTAGAGCACCGTGGCGCGTTCCTCGCGGCGGCGCTCGGCCTCTTGCTGCAACCGGATGCGCGCCACCAGCTGGCCGAGCACAATCGCCACGACGAAATAGAGGCCGAACAAAATGCCATCCTCAACGTTTGCGATGATGAACGTGAAGCGGGGTGGCAGGAAAAAATAATTCCAGCCCACCGCGCTTAACGCGCCGGCCAGCAGCACCGGGCCGCGGCCAACCTTCAGTGCCAGCAACACCACGACGAGCAGGAAGGCGAATCCCGGCACCCGCGGGCCGGTGAATTTCATGAGTGCGAGATTCAGGATGCCTGTGGCTGCCACCGCACCGGCGGCGAACAGGTATTGCTGAAAATTGGAGGCGAACACCGGATGCCACATCCGCGAAGCTGACGCGCTGTTTGTCTTTTCGGCGCGGACGACGTGCAGGTCAATGTCACCGCTTTCCCGCGCCAGCCGCCACAGCAGGTGGTCGCCGCGCAGCCATTCCAGCCAGCCGTTGCCGGCCGGTTTGCCGACAATGATTTGCGTGGCGTTCTGCGTGCGGGCCACGCGCAGCAACCCGCGCACGAGGTCGTCGTCCGTGGTGGCGACGACTTCCGCGCCGAGTTCGCGGGCGGTGGCCAGGTTTTTTTCAAGCTGCGCTTGGGCGGCTTCCGTCAGCGGACGCGGATTTTCGACATGGACGGCCAGCCACCGGCAACGCAGGCCGTCAGCCATGCGGCGCGTCCAGCGGATGAGCGGTTCGGAAAACGGCCCGGGACCCACCGCCACGAGCAGGCAATGTCCCGTCTTCCACGCGCCGGCGTTGGTTTGCGTCCGGCGAAATTCCAGCGTGTCCACGCCCACGTGGTCCGCCACGAGCCGCAAGGCCAGTTCCCGCAACGCGGTGAGATTGGCTTCGCGGAAAAAGTTTTGCGCGGCGGCGGCGGCGCGGTCGGGCACATACACCCTGCCTTCGCGCAACCGCTGGATGAGTTCGGCGGGCGGGAGGTCCACGAGTTCGAACACCGCGTCGTCGAGCACGCTGTCCGGCACCGTTTCGCGAATCTCCGCGCCGGTGACCTGGCGGACGGTGTCGGCGCGGCTTTCGACGTGTTGGACGTTAAGCGCGGTGATGACATCCATGCCGGCGTCGAGCAATTCGGCCACGTCCTGCCAGCGTTTCGGGTGACGCGAGCCGGGGGCGTTCGTGTGCGCGAGTTCATCCACGAGGACCAGTTGCGGATGCCGCGCGAGGGTGGCGTCGAGATCAAATTCGGTGAGTGCGATGCCGCGATGTTCGAGCTGGCGGCGGGGAATCTGCGGCAAGCCTTCAGTGAGCGCGTCCGTTTCCTTGCGTCCGTGCGTTTCGACGTAACCGATGACCACGTCGCGCCCGGCGGCGAGTTCACGGCGGGCGGCTTCGAGCATGGCGAAGGTCTTGCCGACGCCGGGGCACATGCCGAGAAAAACCTTAAGCTTGCCGCGTTTTTTCGCGGCCTCTTCGCGCTGGAGCGAACTCAACAGCGCATCGGGATTGGGGCGGCCAAGTTCGGTCACGAATTCATTTTATCGAATCCAGCGCCAAGTTCAGCATCAAAATGTTCAGGTTCGCTGTAGGATTGCAGCGGCTTTCTTTGCGACCCGTCAGGCCAGCTCGAAGCACCATGACTGGACAAGACGAGTTTTGAACGACACGCTTCACGGTATTGCGTCGCAGCAGCCCCGACAGCCAGCTACGGTTGCGCGTTCCCATGATAATAAGTGAGGCGTTGGTGGAGCAGGCCTCGCGGAGAATTACCTCGTGAGCGCGGCCTTCACGAACTCGAACTGAAACTGTGGCCTTGAGTTCACTCTCCCACAGAATTGCGACCAGCCTTTTCAATTCCCGATGAGCGCCCTCGCTTATGGTGCGAATCAAACCCGGGCGCGGCATGGCCGCCTCATCCCGGCCAGGGCTGGGTTGAATGACATGCAGCACATCAACAACCGCGTCGGATTTTTCCGCAAGCGCCTTCGCATAACGCAGCGTTTCGAGCGTGCACACCGAGAAATCAACCGGCACCAGCACTCGCGCCACGCGGGCGTCGGCATCAGGAACGTCCACAGACCGGTCTGGCGGCAATGGGTTTGGCAGATTCACAGTCTATTTCCCCTGCAATTTGTCCAAGGCGAAATTCAACTTCAAAACGTTCACGCCTGGCTCGCCACGTAAAAGGCTTTGCCTCACGTGGCAGGCCGATGTAAAGCCGCGTAAAGCTTCCAACTTCGCTAAAGCTACGATGGACAGGTCGCCACGTGACTGGTCATGTAACGTGCTCATTTTAATGAATCCAATGCTAGGTTGAGTTCTAGGACATTCACGCCCGGTTCACCGAGCAGGCCAAGGCTGGCGGGATCGGTGTTCGCGCGGACCAGCGCCAGGACTTGTTCCACACTGACATTGCGGGCTTTGGCAACGCGCGGCGCCTGCAGTTCCGCGTTCCGCAGGCTGATGTGCGGGTCGAGGCCGCTGCCAGAGGCGGTCACGGCGTCGGCAGGAACGGAATCGGTTTCTTTCAACCCGCGTAAAGTTTCACCACGCGGCAGGCCGTTTTGCGCGCGATAATCGGCAATGCGCTGCGCGATGGCGGCGACCAGGTTCGACGAGGTCGGGCCGAGGTTGCTGCCACCGGAACTGGTGGCGTCGTAGCCGTTGCCCGCCGCCGAGGGGCGCGACTGAAAGTATTTGTCAGCGGTGAATTGCTGGCCGAGGAGTTTTGAGCCATGCACCGTGCCATCGGCGTCCACGATCAGGCTGCCGTTGGCCTGGTCGCGGAAGAAAACCTGTGCGACGCCGAACACAACCAGCGGATACAGCCCGCAACAGACGACGGCGAAAATCAGCGTGACCATCACGGCGCTGCGGAGTTCAGAGAATAGTTTTTTCATAATTTTTCAGAGTCGAGCTTGGCTGGCTGATGTAGGGCAGGCTTTCGAGCCTGCCGGTTCACGGGACATTCCTGTCCCGTGTTCGCAGCCTCTGGCGACTGGAAAGTCGCCAGAACCGGCAGACAGGAATGTCTGGCCCACTTTGTTTGCGTGAGCGGCGCTGATCCTTACCGGGGAAAGTATGCGCGGACTGACGTCCGCGGCTACGAGGAGGGTGAGGGTAATTGGTTTCATTTTCATTTTAAACGAGGTGCAAACCGGTGATGAGGACGTCTATGGCTTTGATGCCTACGAACGGAATGATGACGCCGCCCAGGCCGTAGATGAGCAGGTTGCGTTGCAAAATGGCGAGCGCGCGGATGGGTTTGAACTTCACTCCGCGCAATGCCAGCGGGATGAGGGCGATAATGATGAGCGCATTGAAAATGATGGCGCTCAGGATGGCGCTGGCCGGGCTGTGCAGGCGCATGATGTTGAGCGGCGCGATGGCGGGGAACGTCGCCATGAGCATGGCCGGGATGATGGCAAAATACTTCGCCACGTCGTTGGCGATGCTGAACGTNNTTCATGGCCACGCCCACGTCGGCCTGCGCGAGGGCAGGGGCGTCGTTGGTGCCGTCACCAATCATCGCCACCATGCGGCCGCCGCCCTGCTCCTTGCGGATGAGCGCGAGTTTGTCCTCGGGTTTGGCTTCGGCGAGAAAATCGTCCACGCCCGCCTCGGCGGCGATGGCGGCGGCGGTGAGTTTGTTGTCGCCGGTGATCATCACCGTACGGATGCCCATCTTGCGGAGCTGGGCGAAGCGTTCCTTGATGCCGCCTTTGACGATGTCCTTGAGCTGGATCACGCCGAGCACTTCCCGTCCGTCGGCGACCACGAGGGGGGTGCCGCCCGAACGGGAAACGTTGTCCACGGTGTCGGCCACGGCCTTGGGAAACAGGCCGCCTTCACGGTCCACGAAAACGCGCATCGCCTCCGCCGCGCCTTTGCGGATGCGCCGCGCCGGCTGGCCGTCAATCGCGGCAAAATCCACACCGCTCATGCGGGTTTGCGCGGTGAAGGGGACAAATTGCGCGTATGGCTGGGCGACTTCGCGTCCGCGCAGGTTGAATTTTTCCTTCGCGAGCACGGCAATGCTGCGGCCTTCGGGCGTTTCGTCGGCGAGCGAGGCGAGTTGCGCGGCGTCGGCGAGGCGTTCGATGGCGACACCCGGCGCGGGAATGAACTCCGTTGCCTGGCGGTTGCCGAGCGTGANNCGCCGATGGTGGTGGGAATCAAGCACACCAGCAGGGCAATCAACACCGGCACGGAGAACACCGTGGCGGAATAAATGCCGAAGGGTTTCAACGTTACGCAAACCAGCAGAAAAATCAATGTCAGCGCCGAAAGCAGGATGGTGAGCGCGATTTCGTTGGGCGTCTTCTGGCGTTTCGCGCCTTCGACGAGCGAGATCATGCGGTCGAGGAAACCTTCGCCGGGATTGATCGAAACGCGGATTTTGATTTCGTCCGAGAGCACGCGGGTGCCGCCGGTGACGGCGCTGCGGTCGCCGCCGCTTTCGCGGATGACGGGCGCGGATTCGCCGGTGATGGCCGATTCGTCCACGGTGGCCGCGCCTTCAATCACGTCGCCGTCAGCGGGAATGATTTCCCCGGCGCACGCGACCACGACATCACCTTTGCGGAGGTCATTGGCGCTGACGTCCTCCATCTGGCCATTTTTGGCGATGCGATGCGCGATGGTTTTCACGCGAGTCCCGCGCAACGCCTTGGCCTGCGCCTTGCCCCGGCCTTCGGCGACGGCTTCGGCGAAGTTGGCGAAGAGGACGGTGAACCAGAGCCAGAGCGCGAGTTGCGCGATGAAGCTGCGGTCGGCGGACGCGGTAAAAATCCCGACGCTGGTCAGCACCGCGCCAACCATCGTCACAAACATGACGGGATTTTTGATCATCAGGCGCGGGTCGAGCTTTTTGAAGGCGTCGCCCATCGCCGGGCCGGCGATGTTCCAGTCGAAAAGGGATGGAGCTTTGTGGGTCATGGGAATTCAAGAACGGAGTGATGGAGTGATGGAGAAATGGAGTGATGCGTGATGCGTGGCCAAGTGGTCAGTGGCGAGTTTACGCGCAAGCGTCTTGGAGTGCGGCAGCCCTCTGCCGCTCTGGATTTTGGTGGAAGGGACGGGCGAACCCCTTCTGAAAGCGCCAGAGGGCTGGCGCAGTCCAAGACCTGACGGCGCTTCGCAAGATCAAATGTAGTCGGTGCACTGGTGCGGTTCATACGATCCTTCTGTTAAAACAGTTTTCCCTGGAGCATGAGGAAGTGTTCGACGATCGGGCCCAATGTCAGTACGGGCAGGAAGTTCAGCGCACCGACCAGCAATACCGTGCCGAGCAGCAGCACGACAAACGTGCCGCCGGACACGGGGAACGTGCCGGTGCTGGCCGGGATGAGTTTCTTTTGCGCGAGCGACCCGGCCATGGCCATGATCGGCACGATCATCAGAAAACGGCCGAAGAGCATGGCGATACCCAATGTGGTGTTGTACCAAGGGGTGTTGGCGTTGAGGCCGGCAAAGGCGCTGCCGTTGTTGCCGACGCAGGACGAATATGCGTAGAGAATTTCGCTGAGACCATGCGGACCGTTGTTGTTCAATCCGGCCAGCCCCCACTGACTCACGGACGCCCAGGCCGCAAAGCCGAGAATGGTCAGGCAAAGGATCAACAGCGAGAGCATCGCCATCTTCACTTCGAAGGACTGGATTTTTTTACCGAGATATTCCGGCGTGCGTCCGACCATCAGCCCGGCGATGAAGACCGCGAGCACGACGAACACGAGCATGCCGTAAAGTCCCGCGCCCACGCCGCCGATGATCACCTCGCCGGTCTGCATGTTGAACATCGGCACCAGCCCGCCGAGCGGCGTGAAGGAATCGTGCATGGAATTAACCGCGCCGCAGGAAGCGTCGGTGGTGACCGTGGCGAACAAGGCGGAATTAAAAATGCCGAAACGAACTTCTTTGCCTTCCATGTTGCCATCGGCGGCGGTGATGCCGAGCTGCTGATGAATCGGATTGCCCGCCGCTTCGTAGTGCCACGCGACGAGGGCGCCCGCGAGGAACAACACCATCATCGCGCCCCAGATGGACCAGCCGTGGCCTTGGTTTTTGGTCATGCGGCCAAGGTAATAGGTAAGGCCGCTGCCAATCGCTAAGATGGAAAGCATTTGCAGAAAATTGGAGAGCGGCGTGGGGTTTTCAAACGGATGCGCGGCATTCGCGTTCGCATAACCGCCGCCGTTTGTGCCGAGCAGTTTGATGGCGACCTGCGACGCCATCGGGCCTTGCACGATGGATTGTTCCTCCACTTTTTGATCCACCATGACGGCCACGTTGGTCATGACCGGCTGGCCTTTCGCATCGAGCTGCGGCACATCCATCATCACCGCCACGCCGTTGGTCAGCATCGGTTGTCCTTTTTGATCCAGTTTTGGTGCCTGCACCATGACCGCCACATTCGTGGTTACCGGCTGGCCTTTATCATCGGTTTTCTGAACTTGGATCGTGTAGGATTCCACGAGCTTCGCCTTGGCGTAGGGCTTGAAGTTTTGAATCATGCCTTGCGAGACATAGAAAACCGCCAGCACGAGGCAAATGGGCAGCAGCAGGTAGTAGGTGACGCGCACGAGGTCCACCCAGAAGTTGCCGAGCAGTTGCGTCGAATGTCGTGCGATGCCGCGCACCAGCGCTGCGGCGATGGCAATGCCGGTGGCCGCCGAGCAAAAATTGTGAATCGTCAGCGCGACCATCTGCGAGAGATAAGACATGGTGGATTCGCCACCGTAGCTCTGCCAGTTGGTGTTCGTCGTGAAGCTGATCGCGGTGTTGAACGCCAAATCCGGCGAGAGCGCGCCAAAGCCCTGCGGATTGAGCGGCAGAAAATTTTGCAGTCGCAGGATTGCATAAGTGAACACGCAGCTCACCAGGCTGAACAACAGCATGGCCCAGGTGTATTGCCGCCAGGTCTGCTCTTGCTCCGGGCGCACGCCCATGACCCAATAGGAAAGGCGTTCGACCGGACGGATCACCGGGTCGAGCCAGGTTTTGCCCTTCGGATCGAGCACCCGCATGAGGTAAAGCCCCATCGGTTTGGTGATGAGCGCAAGCGCGCCGGCGAAAAGGGCGAGTTGTAACCAGCCGGAAGTATTCATAGGTCGTTAAAATTTTTCAGGATAAACCATCGCGATGAACAGATAGGCGAACAGCGCAAGGGCAATGATTCCGACGATGAGGGTTTCCATAAAGCGTTAGAGTTTTTCGCACCAATGGGCGTAAAGCTGGCCCGCCACAAAAAACAGGGCGAGGACGGCGATGAAAATCAGGTCGGTCATAGGTTTTGTTTTCAAATTGCGAATCTTGGGAGCGCGGCCGTCTCAGCCGCAGCACATTCGACAAACCAAGAACCCGTGAGATTCCGTGCGTTTACTCGGCAATCCGGGCGGCTACGGGTGGGACCCCCGCGCTCCATTTTATTTGTCCGTTGCATCAAATCGCGTTCGTTCATGTCCACACCATGACGCAACGGCGACGCAACGGCTAATCAAGAGATGGGTGATTGGCGTTAAGAAAGTGTTAAGGAATGATTTGCCCAAAAAAACTTTGCCAACGGGCGCGCCAAAGCGTCTTATTTCTCAACAACTTATGACGCGAATTCGATTTTGGGCCGTTTTCATCGGGTTGCTGCCGGCGATGTTGTTCGCGGCGGGCGAGGTTTATCGCCCGGTTGCCGTGACGCCGCCGCCACCGGTGCGCGAATTTCGCGGGGCATGGATTGCAACGGTGGCAAACATTGACTGGCCGTCCAAACCCGGCCTCAGCGTGGCGGAGCAAAAGGCCGAGTTGATTGCGTTGCTGGACCGCGCGGTGCAATTGAAATTGAACGCAATTATTTTCCAGGTACGACCATCGTCCGACGCAGTGTATGCCTCGGCCATCGAGCCGTGGTCGGAATATCTCACCGGCACGATGGGGAGGGCGCCGCAGCCGCTTTATGATCCGCTGGCTTTTGCCATCGAGGAGGCGCACAAACGCGGACTCGAACTGCACGCGTGGTTCAATCCGTTCCGCGCGCTGCACCCGCAGAACAAATCGCCCGTGGCGTTGAACCACATTTCGCGGACGCATCCGGAACTGGTCCGTAAATACGGCGACAAAATCTGGCTCGATCCCGGCGAACCGTCCGTGCGCGCTTACGTTTTGCGCGTGGTCATGGATGTGGTGCGGCGCTACGACGTGGACGGCGTGCAGTTCGACGATTATTTTTATCCCTACCCGGAAAAGGACACGGCGGGCCGCGAACGGGAATTTCCCGACGGTGCGACCTGGCAAAAATTTGGTTTGGCCAATGGTTTTTTAAACCGTGACGACTGGCGGCGCGCCAACGTCAATCAATTCATTCAGAGTGTTTACCAGTCCATCAAGGCGCTGAAACCGCGGGTGAAGTTCGGCATCAGTCCGTTCGGCATCTGGCGGCCGATGAATCCGCCGCAAATCCGGGGCCTGGACGCCTATGCGAAACTTTACGCCGACTCGCGCTTGTGGCTGGCCAACGGCTGGGTGGATTATTTCGCGCCGCAACTTTACTGGGCGGTTGAGCCGAAGGAGCAAAGTTTTCCCGCATTGCTCAACTGGTGGGTGCAACAGAATCCCAAGGGCCGGCATCTCTGGCCGGGGCTTAAAGCCGCCAATGTCGGTGAAAAGTGGGGGCCGGACGAAATCGCCCGGCAAATCAAAGTCACGCGCAGTCAATCCGGCGCGCGCGGCGAAATTTTTTATCACCTGCGAAATCTCACGGACAATCACGCCTTGACGGACGCGGTTCGCGCCGAATACACGCAAACCGCGCTCGTGCCGGCATCGCCCTGGCTGGATTCCGTGCCGCCGGACAAGCCGAAGCTCACCGTTGTCGAAAACAGTCATTCCAGTTTGCGCGTGAATTGGGAAACGGCGGGCGAACCCGCGTGGCTGTGGATTTTGCAATATCGCACCAACGAAGTTTGGGCAACAGAAATTCTGCCGGCCCATCAAACGACGCGGACGTTTGAAAATTCCAAGCCGGACGTCATTGCGGTCAGCGCGGTGGATCGGGTTGGCAATGTGAGTTCGCCCGCAGCGATCAAAAAGACCCAGCCGGTTCGCAGCGGGAAAGGGATGATAATTTTGAATTAATTTCAGAGGCAGGAGCCGACGTGAGGAGGCTCATTCTTCAAAATCGGCCATTAAACAGAGTCTCGTTACCTCGACTCCTACAAGAAAAATTGGTCTTGGAAGGGCTGTAAGCCGAATTCTGTCTGCCCCGAATTTCTTCGGGGGAGAGAACCATTTGTCTGTGCAGCCGATACCCGGAATCCGTTTCGCTTTCGCGAAACCTGGAGCGGGCCGCTCCGGGATTCCCTATTTGGCCTTGCACCCGATGGGGTTTTCCGTGCCGCGTCGCTTGCGCTTCGCGCGGTGCGCTCTTACCGCACCTTTTCACCCTTACCGGTCCCGCAATGCGAGACCGGCGGTTTGATTTTCTGTGGCACTATCCGTCGAAAAGTCTTTCAACTTTCCGCCCGCGTGTATCCCAGCCAAACGAGCCTGAGTTACGCGGCATCGCGCCCTTTGGTGTTCGGACTTTCCTCCCCCGACTCGCGCCGGAAGCGATTCTCCGCCCTTCCAAAACCATGGGCAATCTACCTGCAAAACGGATGGCTGACAAGGCGGGGTTTGAAAGTCGTTCCCAGCTTGCGCTCGCTCTTTAATGAATTTAGAATAGGTTACGATCTGGATTAGGCTGGGAATCAAGCACAATGGTGCATTCACAAATTGACCGTTCAATCATTTGCGCAAATCTCTCGCCTTTCCTTTGAGGTGGTGCTAAAAATGGAGCCATGTTCTCCTAAACAGGCAAAAACAGGCAAATATGAAGTGGTCACAAGAAGTTTTGGTTTCCGGCGTCGTCTTGGCATTTGCTATCTTCGCCTGCTCCTTTATGGCTTTGCGCGTCCAGGCCTTTGATACGAACGATTTATGGCTGGAACTGGCGCTGACCAACTCTGTGGCGCAGACCAACTATGTGGTGCGGACCAACAAAAATGTGGTGCGGACCAACAGATATGTGACGCTGACCTACTATGCTGTCGCCTTCACCATTCATCCTCCGGCAACCAATGCGAATGGGATATATGATTTGTATTTCAGGACCAATCTCACCGATAATCAGGATTGGACGTGGTGGTTGCGGAATGGTCCGGGGCAAACGAATCTGGTGGTGAGCAACCTGCCGCCGGCCCAGAGCTTCTTCCGGTTGGGAGTTACCAATGCCATCCGCCCCGGCTTCACCAACAACATTTTGGATCGAAATGATGACGGCTCGACGGGTATTGTGCCGATTGGCTTCTTCATCAATTCCTTTGGCAGTTCCAACGCCACGCTTTATGTGAATAACAACGGTGATGTGACATTTGACAACCCTCAATCGGAGTACACACCTAAAAATCTGGCCAGTCTGGGGGTCAAAGTCATCGCCCCCTTCTGGGCCGATGTGGACACCCGCAATACCGCTTCCGATGTCGTGAGATATGGAAATGGCACGGTGAATGGCCATGCTGCCTTCGGGGTGGACTGGGTCAATGTCGGTTACTATTCGTGGCACGCGGACAAGCTGTTAAGCTGTCAATTGGTGATCATTGACCGTTCCGATATTGCTTCGGGCGATTTCGACATGGAATTCAATTATTTCAAGGTGCAATGGGAATGGGGGGACGCTTCAAAGAACGATCCTCCGCGGGCAGGCTTCTCGAATGGTATTAATGATTACGAACTGCCGGGTTCGGGTGTTGCCGGTGCTTTTCTGGATTCAAATCCGGCGACCGGTTTGATATACCACAGCCTTAACAGTCCCGTGCCCGGCAGGTATATTTTCTTCTTCCGGGATGGGCAACCTTTGCCGTGAACAGCGGGAGGGAATGAAAAACGGGCTGGAGTTGGTTACTCCGCCCCGGCCAGCGCCATGTCGCGCGTGTAATACAAAATCCGTCCGCAGTTCGTGCAACTGACGAGTTCCTGATGCGCCTGGCACATGACCAGAATTTGTGCGGGCAATTTCATGTGGCAGCCGCCACAAACGCCATGATGCACACCGACGACGACGTTTTCGCCCTTGCTCTTGAACAGCCGTTCGTAGCGATTGAGGACGGATTCGTCCACGGCCGCCGCCAGTTCCGCGCGGCCTTGCTGCAATTCGGCGAACTCCTTCTTCAAATTTTCCTCGCGCTGGCCGAGTTGCGCGATCTGGCCTTCCGCCATTTTTTTTATTTCGTCGGCTTCGCGCGCTAGGCGGCTGGCCTCCTTTTGCACCTGCTCGGCCTGTTCCATCAAAACGATTTCCTGATCCTCAATCTGCGTGATGTCGGCCTTGCACGTTTCGATTTCGTGGGCGAGCGCGCGGTATTCCTCGTTTTTGCGCGTCTGAAGCTGCTGGTTGGCGTATTTCTCGATTTGCTGTTTCTTCACCCCAACGTCGAGTTCGAGCCGTTTGCGGTCGGACTCGATTTGTTTGACGCGGGTCTTGGCGGTTTCGAGTTGCGCCTGGGTGGCCGTCGCTTTGGTGCGGAAGGTTTCGCGTTCAGGGCCGATGTAAGCGAGTTCTTGTTGAACGCGGTTAATTTTGCGGTCGCGGTCCTGTAAAACCAAAAGTTTCTCAATCGTCTCCAGCATTGAATCAAAGAGACTAACGATTGACCGCGCTCAAGTCAATGCGCCGGAAAAGGGGTGCCGGAAAAGGGGGCGGTGCCTTAATTTGAAATTTCCCATGCAGCCCATCAATTTTATGCCTAATTCAGATGTTATGAAAGAATCAATTAGCCAATTCATGCGGATGCAGCCTCGACGGATATTTGAACAGGGGCTTTCTATCTGCGGCGTTAATCTCACTGTCGATGGCTTCTCGATTAGTGATGTCCCAAGTGTGAATAACCCCAAATGCTATAACCATTGTTTGTGGGCAGCTAAAAATTCCACTTACTACAACATCATTCGGCTCCCGATAAAGCACTTGAAAAACCGGGAAATTGTCTTCATCCACGACCTCGAAGGCATTCTCATTATTATTCTGGTCCCAAAATTTTGGAATTTTACGTTCCGAATCATTACCTATGAGGGTGGGATACCGAATAGGACTAAATGGCACAGCAGCGTGAATAAAAAGTCGATTTCCCTTCACATATACCCCGATTACGAATTGGCCTTTCAATGGCAACTCACCCATCGGCCCATTTGTAAGTTCCGAAATTGGTATGTCCTGCGCAGTTTCAATGCTTCTGCCGAGTTGCAATGCAATGTGGTCACAGCCTTTTGGAAGCTCTGGCGGTTGCCATTTGGCCACCTCAACTGGCTTCGATTCGGAGGATTTAATGGGGTGTGAAATCAAGAATAGAAAAACCGCTAAAATGCAGCAGGCAAAAGCGTGTATCCACCAAAGTATTCTGCTTTGGCGCGGCCATTCTTTTTTCGCATGGTGTGTAAAAAGCCCAAGCGCGATCCATAGCACAATACCAAAAAGCCAGATTGCAAAATGAACATGACCGAAAATAACAAGACAATCGGTAAGCACCCACAGAGTCAGAAAAGCATAAGACTTTGCTTCAACCTGATGAACAGTCATCTGTTCATCTGGCCGATTATTGGGGCCTTTATCTTGGGCGTTTTGCTCTATTTTTGGGGTAAATCCATTTGATTTTTTTGAAATGCGTGCAATTTTCCAATCGTTAAGGGTGCGTAAGTTAACCGGCCAAACCCGCGTTCCTTACAATCTCGGATTGCGAGTTCGAGGCTCGCCGCATCCACATGATTATGGAGCAGTTTTACCGCCCCTTGCCGCCGAAAGCAACGATTTCCCGGGAATGTCGGGAAATTCATTCCGAAGTTCGAAGTCCGAAGTCCCGGCCCGAAAAAATCCGAAGGTCCAAATCTGGAATGATTGACGGGCCAGGGAGCATTTGACTTCGGGTTTCGGAGTTCGAGCTTCTTTCGGGATTCGGATTTGAAATGAGGACCTTGCCCCCGGCGGCGCGCGCAAAAATTTTCCACGGCGAATTGATTTTGCAGTTCCTCATTTGCCAGTTATTTTGTCGCCATGCGTTTTATTGGCAACATCATCGAAAAATTGCAGCGGCATCCGAAGCGGGTTGTGTTTCCCGAAGGCACGGAGCCGCGCATCTTGCAGGCGGCCCGGCAGTTTTACGCGTTGCGGCTGGGTGCGCCCATCGTGCTTGGCAATCAGGCAAAAGTGAGGGAAGTCGCCGAGGGCTTGAACACTTCCATCGAGGGCATCCGCATCATTGACCCCGTCGAAAGCGAAGATCTGGATAATTTCGCCAAGCGTTTCCATTCGCTTCGCCGCGACAAGGGAATTCGCGCCGCTGAAGCGCGCGAGGCGGTGCTGCAACCGAATTATTTCGGCACGATGATGGTGGCGATGCACCAGGCGGACGGCCTGGTTTCCGGCGCGTCGCACATCACCGGCAGCGTGTTGCGTCCGCTGTTTCAAATCGTGAAAGCCGTGCCGAACATCGCCACCGTGTCGAGTTGCATGATCATGGAAGTTGAGGACACGCGCGTCGGCGAAAACGGCGTGTTGTTCATGGCCGACTGCGGCGTCGTTCCCGATCCGAACGTGGATCAACTCGCCGATATTGCGGTGACGACCGCGCGGCTTGCGCGCCACATGCTGGGCGTCCGGCCGCGCGTGGCGTTGCTGTCGTTTTCGACCAAGGGCAGCGCGTCGCATCCGTCCGTCGGCAAGGTGCAGGCCGCCACCGCGATGGCCAAACGCAAGGCGGAACAGTTGTTTTTGGAAGCCGACTTCGACGGTGAATTGCAGGTGGACGCCGCCCTCGTGCCGGAAATCGCCGAACGCAAATTGCACGACAGCCAGGTTGCCGGGCGCGCGAACGTGCTGATTTTTCCCGAACTCAATTCCGGCAACATTGCCAGCAAGCTCGTCCGGATCGTCGGCCACGCGAATGCTTACGGACAGATTTTATTGGGCTTGAACCGGCCGGCCGCGGACGTTTCGCGCGGTTCGAACGCGCACGACATTCTCGGCGTCGCTTCCATCATTGGAGTGCAGGCGATCGATTATCAGAAACTTTATCCGGGCGCTGACGCACATTTGCCCGGCGAGTAAATGAACACCACTACGCCGCGCGTTTTTATTGCCGCCACGCGCCAAAACGAAGGCAAGACCACCGTGTCGCTTGGCCTGATTGCCGCGTTGCAGCAACATTTTCCGCTCATCGGCTACATCAAGCCCGTCGGCCAGCGCTTTGTTGAAATCGAGGAGCAAAAAATTGACGAGGACATCGTGCTCATGGACGCAGTGTATCGCCTGAACTGCCCGCTGGTGGACATGAGCCCCATCGCCGTCGAGCCGGCCTTTACCCGCAAATACCTTGAATCGGCGAACAACGAAGCGCTGGTCAAACGCATCCAGGACGCCTTCGACCGCGTGGCGTGGGAAAAGGATTTTGTCCTGTGCGAAGGTTCCGGGCACGCGGGCGTCGGCTCGGTTTTCGATTTATCCAACGCCCAGGTCGCCAAAACGCTCGGTTGCAAGGTCATCATCGTCACCCAGGGCGGCATCGGCAAACCGATTGACGAAGTCTGCCTCAACCAGGCGCTGTTTGAAAAGGAGGGCGTCGAAATCATCGGCGTCATCATCAACAAGGTGCTCGAGGAAAAAATTCCCGAAATCGCCCGGTTCGTTGGCCGCGGTCTCAAGCGCAAAGGGTTGGAACTGCTCGGCGTCATTCCGCATCAACAAATGTTGTGCAACCCGACGGTGGATTTGATTCGCGAAGAACTGCGCGCCGAATTGCTCAATGCGCCGCCCACGTTGCAAATGCTCGTGGACGACGTGATTGTCGGCGCGATGGGCGCGCAAAACGCGGTTCAATTCTTCAAGCCCGGCACGCTGCTCATCACCCCCGGCGACCGCGAGGACATCGTGCTCGCCGCGTGCGCGGGCATTGACGGGCAAAGCAGCGAAAAAATGGCGGGCATCGTTTTGACCGGCGGTCTGCGTCCCGGCGCGAGCGTGCTCAAGGTCATTCAGACCATGAAGATTCCGGTGCTGCTCGCGCAGGCGGACAGCTATCAGGTCGCGTCCAAAGTCCACAACCTCACCGTCAAAACGCGGCCAACCGACGCTGAAAAAATTTCCCTCATCCGTGACATCGTCGCCAAAAACGTGAACGTCAAAAAAATCATCGGGTCGCTGTAATTTTCTCGAAAAAGGCTTGTCAGTCTTCGGGCAAAGGCGTAAGTGCTGGACAGTTCTATCATTGATGGAGCCAAGCCGTGAAGCCGCGCTTCATTTTCATTTTGTTCGTCTTGGGAATACTCGGCGCTTTGATTGTTTGCACGCGCCAACCGCGTTATCACGGGCGAACACTTACAAGCTGGCTGCAACAATGTTGGGACACGTCGCTGATGGAAACTCAACGGCTTGCAGAAGCTCAAGAAGCCATCCGCGCAATTGGTACGAAGAAAGCATTGCCAGGATTATTAAAATTGGTTGAGGCCAACGATGATCCGGTCAGCTTGTGGATCATTGACGCAGGCGACAAATTGCGAATCAGCGATGAAATCGGACTTCGATTTATCCGATGGCATTCGGCATTGGATTTTAAGTGGCTTGGAGAAAGAGGATTTGAAGTCCTGGGAACGAACGCCGCGCCCGCCGCCGAAGCTCTTGGGAAATTGCTCAATAAAAAATTCCCGGATGAAGAGAATGAAAGACTGCATATCTTGGTCATCGAACGCTGCCTTGAATCCATCGGTAAACCGGCGGAACCAGTCATTTGCCGGACGCTTACCAATTCAAACCCCGAGATAAGACAGTGGGCAATTGATCAACTGGCCTCAGTCACGGATGATGTCGAAGTTTATATCGCCCGGATAAAACCCCGGCTTCAAGATTCGTCCGATGCCGTGCGAGGCACGGCTGTGGATGCCATTGGCATTCAGACATCCGCGCCCGAACTGGCAGTTCCGCTTTTGATTTCCGCTTTGAAAGATTTTGCGGTCAGCGCAAATGCAGCCAATGCACTCGGCAATTTCGGCACAAACGCGCTGGTTGCTTTTCCGATTTTGACCAACCTCGTCGAACATGGCGACACAAACGTAGCTGGCGCGGCGTTGAAAACCTTGATCGTCATCGCACCGGAGCAGTCGCTGCCCATATTGACGAATTGCATTGCGCGGGGAAAACCGGACACCGGCGGGGCGCTGGAATCGTTAAGAGATGTCGCCCCTGACAAGGCGTTGTACATTATCCTTGACCGTTTTCAATCGCCCGACCTGAGCGCGCGGCGCTTCGCGTTCCGGCTGTTGTGCCGTTATCCGATGGCTCCCAAAATTGAATCGGCGATGCAAACCGCCGCCGCCGATTCGGATTCCGTCGTTGCGGAGCGAGCGAAGAAAGTCCTGACTGAAAAATATCAAAGAGAGCATCCGCTTGAATCGCAATTTTTGGATGATCCAAGTTACGAAGGCAAACGACTTGGCGAATGGTTGAAAATGCACGATTCAGATGGCTTCCTTTCGCAAGACGCGACAAATGCCATTCAACACTTGGGCACAAATGCCATTCCCGCGCTGCTCCAACGACTGACTTATGTACAGCAGCCGTTTGGCCTTCGCGCCTGGAATGTTAACATGGATGGCGTTAGAGGGTTGATTGCGCTGGGCGAACATGCAGTGCCAGCCCTTCCAAAATTGCAAACGCTCATGGACAGCACAAATCAGAACACTGTCCTTTACGCCATGGTTTCCGCGCTTGGCCCCGGGTCAAATGCGATTCCGGTTTTGGTCAAAGGACTGACCAATCAATTTGCAGATGTTCGTAGCGAAGCGGCTCACCACCTTACCGAAAGCATCGCCGACCGGTTTCCCGAGCATCGCAAAGAAATTATTTCCCTCCTCGTGAAACTTTTGAACGATCCCGACCCGGATGTCCGCCAAAGTGTCAGGGGCGATTTGGATGAAATTGAATCCGCAATGTCCGCGAAAGGCGGAATAAAATGAAAACACAAAATCATTTCGTCACGACACTCCTACAATTCGGTTTTTGGGCCGTCTTGTTTCTTTGCCCGTTTTCTTCGCAAGCCAATCCAATTTCCATTCCCGAAAAACCACTCACGCCTGAAATTACTTTTCTCATCAGCTTTTCAATCCTTTTGGAAGCGACGTGCATTTTGTTTTTGCTCCGGCGTTTTCGCAACCCCCGTTTTTTCATTCTCTGGATTCTCGGATTGCACTTGATTACCTATCCCGCGTTTCTGAGTTTTCTTTGGCTGCTTCAAGATATGCGTCCGGCATTGGCCGTGGCGTTTGGCGAAGGTCTGGTGGTGGTGATTGAGGGAACTCTCATTTATTGCATTTGCCGTTATGCGCCGACAAAGCAAAATCTTCCCATGGCTTCACTTATTAGATGCTGGCTGGCTTCGTTGGCCGGAAATGCCTGCTCGTTAATTGCATTTCCGCTTTTAATGAATTTTTATGATTTTGTTTCCCGCCATCCCTAGCCAAAGGACAATGAACCGTCGAAAGTTGTAGCTCCCGTTGCCGAATTGGAAGCAGTTGCCAATTTCGGAACAGCAATACCAACGTCCGGCTGCTTTCTCCAATTATTTCGTCGGAAGTGAACAGGTTGTTGGGAAAATGAAAAAATCCGGCAACGAAGCCGCAAAAAATTGCTGCCATTTTTTGTTTCTTCGAGGAGAATTTAATTCCAGATTAGGTGCAAATGAGAATAAGTCCTTTTTTAGAAAATCTACCGGTGTATCAACCCGGCCGCCCAATCGAAGAAGTCGCGCGCGAACTCGGTCTGGACCCCGGCTGCATCATCAAGCTCGCGTCGAACGAAAACCCGCTCGGCCCNNGGCAACGGCTCGAACGAAGTCATCGAATTGGTCGGCCACGCGCTGCTCGCGCCCGGCGCGGAGGTCGTCGTGTCTCAGTATTGCTTCGCAGTTTATCCCATTGTGACCGCTCTATTCGGCGCGAAACTCGTCGTCGTGCCGGCGAAAAATCATGCCCACGACCTCGACGCGATGCTTGCCGCCATCACGCCCAACACGCGCATCGTCTTCGTTGCCAATCCGAACAACCCCACCGGCACCACCGCCAGCCGCGAGGAACTGGCTCGCTTTGTCAACGCCGTGCCTGCAGACGTCCTGCTGGCATTGGATGAGGCCTACATCGAGTTCCTGGACGAACCGCTCGACCTGCTGCCGGAAATCCGGAACGGCAGCAAACCGAACCTGCTTTTGATGCGGACATTCTCGAAGATTTATGGCATGGCCGGACTGCGCATCGGCTACGGCATCGGGCATCCCGACTTCATTGCCGCGCTCGAAAAAATCCGCCAGCCGTTCAACATCAACTCGGTGGCGCAGGCCGGCGCACTGGCGGCACTGGATGACACCAAACACGTCGGGAAGACGCGGAAAATCAACTCGCGCGGACTCAAACTGTACGCGCGCACGTTCCGCAAGCTCGGTCTGGAATTCATTCCGTCCTCGGCCAACTTCATTCTCGTGCGCATCGGCGACGGCCAGCGCGTGTTTGGGGAACTGCAGAAGCTGGGTGTGATTGTGCGTCCGATGGGCGGCTATCAACTGCCGGAATGGATCCGCATCTCCATCGGCACGCCGAAGGAAAACAAACGGTGTCTCGAGGCGTTGAAATCCGTTTTGGGCCAGAAATAATTATTTGAATCGCGGCGAAAACCGAATACTTATCTTTGCGTTGAAACACCATAACGAGCCAAAGTGAAACTGACCGACCTGCGGGGCATCCTGCAATACATTCCGCAATTCCGCGAAAAGACGTTCATCCTGAGCATTGATGGGGCGATCGTCACGGACGAGAACTTCGCGACGCTGCTGCTGGACGTGGCAGTGTTGTGGTCATTGAACATCCGTGTCGTGCTCGTTCACGGCGCGTCCGCGCAAATCAAGGTGCTGGCCGGGGAGCAAAACATCAAAGCTTCCGATCTTGACGGCGGCGGGGTTACGGACGCGGCCACGCTCAATCTTGCGCTCACCGCCGCGAACCGGCTCACGCACGAAATTCTCGAAGGGCTTTCGGCCAACGATCTTCGCGCCGCCAGCACGAATGTCATCATCGCCCATCCGATGGGCATTATTCATGGCGTGGACCATTTGTTCACCGGCAAAGTCGAGCGCGTGGACGTGGAAATGCTCCAGTCGCTGCTTTCGCAAGGCGTGGTGCCGGTGATTCCGCCGCTCGGGTTTGATGGCGACGGCAAGACGTATCGGGTGAATTCCGACGGCGTGGCGGTTGCCGTGGCCGACGCGCTCAAGGCCATCAAACTGATTTTCATCACCTCGCAGGACGGCTTGCGTTACAACGGCCAGCTCATCCGCCAGATGCTCGTGGCGGAACTGCAAAAGCTGTTGCAGCAAAATGTCGCCGGGTTCGCGCCGGAAATCCTGTCCAAGGCGCAGCACGCCGCCGCCGCCTGCAAGGCTGGCATTCCGCGCGTCCACATCATCAATGGCAAGGTGGACGAGGGACTGCTGGCCGAGGTGTTTTCCAACGACGGCATCGGCACGCTTATTTATGCCAACGAATATCAGCAAATCCGGCCCGCGAAGAAAAAGGACATCCGGGCCATCCAATTGCTGACGAAGGCGTCGGTCGAGGCGGAAGAAATGGTCAAGCGCAGCAAGGCGGTGATTGAGAAAAGTCTGGGCGACTATTTCATTTTTGAAATTGACAAGAATCCGGTCGCGTGCGTCGCGCTGCACGTTTATCCCGAACAGAAAAAGGGCGAGCTGGCGTGCCTTTACGTCAATCCGTCGCACGAAAACCAGGGCATCGGGCGGAAGCTGATTCAGTTCGTCGAAAACAAGTCGCGCGAAATGGGCCTGGGTGAACTCCTCACGCTCTCGACCCAGGCGTTCACGTATTTTCAATCCAAAGGCGGCTTCGCCGAGGGCACGCCCGACGATTTGCCGCCCGGGCGCCGGGAAAAATACGAGCAGAGCGGACGGAATTCAAAGGTGCTCGTGAAGAAATTAAAGTAGCGCAGGCTTCCAGCCTGTGATTCTCTAATGCCCTTTTCTTCGAGCCCATTCGAAAATTTTTTACTCGCCTGTAAAAAATGCGGCGTGGTTCCGACGCGTTTCATACTCATCGTGAGCGTCGCAAACCAAACCGTTTCGCTTTTTGAACGAACTGTAGCGGCGGTCTATGACCGTCGCTCAAAAAGGAAATTTCCTTCGAATTCACCGGCGGTCACAGACCGCCGCTACAGGTTTATTGAAAAATTCTACTGTTCCACTTCACGCTTTGGCATCAGCCAGGCCGCCGGCTCGAACGGCACGCCGCTCGGATTGCATCGCATCGTGGAAAAAATTGGCGGCGGCTGGCCGGTGGGAACTGTTTTTAAGGGCCGCAAGCCGGTTGGATTCACGTGGCAGGGAAAGCCGGACGCAAAAATCACCACGCGCATTCTCTGGTTGGAAGGACTCGAGCCCGGCTTCAATCGCGGCGGCAACGTGGATTCGCACGCGCGCTATATTTACATTCATGGTACCGGTGACGAGACGACGATTGGCCGGCCCATGTCGTGCGGCTGCGTTCATCTTGCGGCAGACGACTTGATTCCGCTCTTCGACAAACTGCCGGGCGGCACGCTGGTGTGGATTTCCGAGCATTGAATAAACATCACCGGGTGCAGCTCGATACCGTTCTTAACTGGGGATTGGAAAGTCCCCAGAACTCGCAGGCTGGAAAGCCTGCGCTACGTGTAGCGCGGACATTCCTGTCCGCGGGTTTGGGCGACTTTCCAGTCGCCCGTCGCTCTTGGCCAGACTTCCCGACCGATAAAAATTCGGGCGATGGTCGCAAGGAGGCCGGGCAGGGGATGCTCATTGAAAAACAACCACCACCCGAACAAAAACCAATCACGGGCTGCTTGCCCGCGTGTGTAAAAACCGATTCGGGCGACAGTTGCCAAGGAGGTGGGGGTGAAGAACCCCGCTGAAAAAACGACTGTCCGCCCGAATCAAAATCTAAAACCCATATTGTCTCCGCCGCGCATCAAAAAGCTTTTGCGCAGCAAGCCTTAAATTGAAAAGAACCAATCGGACACTCTCATGCTGTAATGGAAGCCGATTTCATCCTCATAACCCACCGGCACCCGGGCTTCGATTGCGGCACGCAATTTCGCGATAATTCGGACCGGAAACCTGACCTCATGCCATGCAATCCGCAGGGGTTACTGGCAGATGACGAAGGCATCGTTTGTTCAACGTGGCGTTCCGCTAATTGACTGCCAGCAATCATGTTATGACAATCCACGCCCAGGCCGAAATGTGCTCCCCATTTTTTGGCAACAACTTAGCAACAATTGCAGAATCAATCCGACTTGTTGGTCGGACCCTTTGTGAAGGAAGAACTATCGCAAGCTGTGAAAAATGCCGGAAACTTCGCACTTTTCACTTTGGCTTTTTGGCTTACCTTCTTGCCACATGACTTTGAATGAGCAGATGACGCGACTGGCCAGACAGGCCAGGGTGGCGTCGCGCGAACTCGCCCAACTCACGACGGCGGAGAAAAATTCGTGTTTGCTCGCGATGGCGGCTGCGCTCGAAAAAAACGCCGACGCCATCAAACAGGCCAACGCGCCCGACATGGACGCCGCCGCGAAGTCCGGCCTCTCATCGGCCATGCTCGACCGCCTCAAGCTCGACGACCAACGCATCGCTGCGATGGCGAAAGGTTTGCGCGAAGTGGCGGCGCTGGCGGATCCGGTTGGAAGAATCCTGGACGAACGCGTCCGGCCCAACGGCTTGAAGCTCCAAAAAATTTCCACGCCCATTGGCGTGGTGGTCATCATTTACGAATCACGTCCCAATGTGACGGCGGACGCGGCGAGCCTTTGTTTCAAGTCCGGCAATGCGACAATCCTGCGCGGCGGCAAGGAAGCGTTGAACTCGAATCAAACCATCGCGCGAATCATGATTGAGGCGGGGAAACAGGCGCTTGCGAAATTTCCCGAACACGCGATTCAGCTCGTGCCCGTGGCCGATCGCGAGGCGATTCCCATTTTGCTTTCCCTCACGCAATACATTGACCTTTGCATGCCCCGCGGTGGCGAAGGGCTCATCCGTGCCGTGACCGAGTGTTCGAAGGTGCCGGTCATCAAACATTACAAGGGCGTCTGCCACGTCTATGTGGACGCCGACGCGGACTTGAAAATGGCCGGGGAAATCGCGATGAATGCGAAAGTCCAGCGTCCCGCCGTGTGCAACGCCATGGAAACGCTGCTGGTGGACAAGGCCGTCGCGGAAAAATTTCTCCCGCAGATAGCGACACGACTCTGGGAAAAGCATGTTGAACTGCGGGCGGATGAGGATTCGGTGAAGCTGCTTGACGCAATACGCAACACGCAGCACGCAGCGAAAATCCGGCGGGCCACCGAACAGGATTTTTACACCGAATACAACGATTACATCCTGAATGTGCGGGTCGTGGACGGCGTGAAAGCGGCGATTGACCACATCAATCAATACGGCTCGGCGCATTCGGACAGCATCGTCACGAAGAACGAGGCGCACGCGAAGCAATTCCTCGCCGAAGTGGATTCCGCGGCGGTTTATTGGAACGCCTCGACGCGGTTCACCGACGGCGGCGAATTCGGCATGGGCGCGGAAATCGGCATCAGCACCGACAAAATCGGCGCGCGCGGTCCGATGGGCCTGGAGGAATTGACGAGCTACAAATGGATTGGCATCGGCACCGGCCAGGTGCGGACCTGATTTATCAAATGCAAATTGTCCGCGGGTATTTTGATTTTGAAGGTCGCCGGCCGCACAACCGGATTTGCGGGATAATATACTTGACAGATGCAAGCTGTGCCCCTATATTTACCGCATGAAAACGATTAAAAAAGAATTTGATGCGGACGATTTGAATTTGATTACGCTGGCGCAAGAATACCAAGACGAGGACAAAGCGCGCTCGCTGTTTGAATCATGGCGCTGGCCGCATGGCCCTGTCTGCCCGCATTGCAAGTTCACTGAGGTTTACAAGCTGACATCAAAGCCAGACAGCAAAAACAAGATGCGTCCCGGACTTTATTGCTGCGCGGCTTGCCGCAAAACATTTACCGCCACAGTCGGCACGGTGTTTGAAGCCTCACACATTCCGATTAGCAAATGGCTCATGGCGATTTTCATTCTTTGTTCCAGCAAAAAATCAATCAGCGCAAACCAGCTTCATCGGATGTTAAAAGTGACTTACAAAACGGCGTGGTTCATGGCGCACAGAATCCGTTTTGCAATGGGTGATGATTCAAGCGATGGACAAAAATTAAACGGTGTTGTGGAAGTGGATGAAACTTTTATCGGTGGCAAGGGACAGAGGCGCACAATATCGGATCGCCACACTCCCGTTATGGCCTTGGTTGAGCAGGGCGGAAAAATGAAAACGCGGGTCGTTTCAAATGTCACCGCAAAAAATCTTGGGCAAGTAATGAATGAGCATGTCAGCAAAGAGGCGGTGATTTGCACCGATGAACACGGAGCCTACCGCCAAGCCGCCAAACCTTTTAAGACGCACCATTCAGTGAACCATTCCAAACATGAATACAGCGTTCTAAAGCCGGACGGTGTGACGGCCAGCACGAACCATTGCGAATCATTTTTCAGCCTGTTCAAGCGCGGTGTCTATGGCTCATGGCATTGCATATCGCGCGAGCATCTTCCGAAATACGCCAATGAGTTTGAATACCGTTGGAACACGCGCAAGGAAACGGACGGTCAACGCATGGTCAATTTCATTCCGATGATTGAAGGCAAGCGGCTCATGTATCGCCAGCCAGCGAATTGAAGGAATAGAAAAGGCATCTATTCTTGACTTGTTAAGCCCCGCCCAAAACAAAAACCGTGGGGACGACCACGCTTCCGATCAAAGTTAATCACCGATGCTGAACGCCGCCGGATTTTGCGCGCTTATTATGCCGCGTTGAAATTTAACCGCCGACGGATGCACCCAATCAAAAAGCGGATTGGGGTTAAAACTGCAAACCTGCCACGTTCACGGCAAAGAATCTGGCAACGCCGCGCAGTTGCGTCGGGGAATTGTCCGCAATGCGGTCTGCCATGCGACATCAATTTGCGGACACGAAAACTCTATTTCTACTGTGCAAAATGCCACGCCAAGATTGCGCCAAGACAGGCGGCCATAATGCGGAAGCGGCGTAAGGTTATGCGGCAGGGATAAAATCTTAATCGGTTTTTTGAGAATCCGATTTCAATGGCTTGAACGGTTGAATGCTTCCGTCTAGGCCAAGGTGAATGCCGCCGCTTTCGGCTTTTATTTTTTCAATTCTGGGAGAAGTAAATCTGTTCACCTTTTCCATTATCCCTTTCATCATCCGGTGTTGGTGCGCTCTAAATTCGGCCCCAACCTCCTTAACCGCAGACAAAAAATCGTCCACCAATTTTTCATCCACCAACATCGCGCTAAACACGGCTGCATCTTTATCTTCAAAAAACTTTTCCGACGTGGCAATCTGAGTTCTTCCGCCACAACGCGGATCAAATGTTTTTACCTGCTCAACAACATAAACCGCAGCCGCCATTGCTTGCGAAAAATCAAAATCTGAAACCGTAAATCCGTCTAATATAAAATCTGCGATTGGGCTTCCACAGCCAATGGAAACGAAATTTTTATGGTGGGGCCTGGCAATGCCCAAACTAAAACGAATCGTGAAAATGAATGGTCTTGCCATCCTTATTTTTCCATCTCTTGCCTCTTCCTTGTAATAATGCACCAGCATTAAATCAAAGTCATGGTTTTCAAAATGCCTTTGCAGCTCCTCGCTGGTTCCCTGAAATTGCCCGCGAATTTTCTGCTTTAATAGGCTAATGGATTTTTCAGCCAATTCAGCACAAGCGCGATAGTCTTTAATCGTTGCTTGTTTTGCTAGTTCGGAAATGGTTTCAATCGCTTGCGTTCCCAAATCATCATTACCAGATTGGCCGATTAAAAATCCAAAACGGTCTGACAAATGGACTGTGTGGATTTTTTTCGTATCGTCCCTGATAGTTCCATCTTCCTTTGTAGTTCGGCTATCACCCGCCATGATGATGGCGTTTCTGCAAACGATAGCTAATACGATGGTCACGGGCGAACGGCGTTTTTTCTTTTGTAACCTTCTACCAGACCACGTTTCTAAATCAAACCGTTTTTCGGCTAAATTGTTAATCTCGTTTTGCATATAAATCTTGGATACTCCGCTTTTGCTTTCGATCTCTGCGCCGCAACCAGCGTTATGACAAACGGCATTTTCGTTCCAATAAATTTCGACCCAAGTATCCGCCCATAAGTGGCTAGTTTTGACTCGCACAAATTTTTGAACTGTGACATAATTTTCTTATGCCGAAACAAGCCGAAGATTTGCGCGTGAATGGCGTAACTTTTGCGGATGCGGTGAAGCGGATGATAAGCACGCCGCCGCCGCCAACCTCGAAAAAGGCGAAGCTGCAAAAAGCCGCGAATCCACGACGTAAAAAGGGCTAACGCAGAAAAATTGGCCCTACGGTCATTCCCACTCAAAATATCTGTATCCGCGAAGTACATAATTCCGCGGATTTGCGTCCTCTTTATTGATTACACCCAAAAAGATGCGCTGGCATGATTTCTGATGTAATATTTATAAATTGTCTATGGAAACCCTTCTTTTGAGACGCCGGGCATGTTGCCAATGGTCGTGCTGGCTGTTGGCGGCTTTGGCACTTCAATTGACGGCGCGTGCCGACCAGATCATTTACGACAACGCACTGGAAAATAGCTGGCAAAATTGGGGCTGGGCGACCCTCAATTACAATAATACTTCCCCCGTCCATTCCGGCTCCGCGTCCGTCAGCGTTACGATTGCAACGGGCACTCAGGCGATTTACATTGCGCATACCGCTTTTGATTCCAGTCCTTACACGAACCTGGTATTTTGGATCAATGGGGGACCAACCGGCGGGCAGCAATTGAAGGTGCAGGGGCATGCTAACGGTTTGGCCCAGGCTTCCACAAACCTACCGCCGTTGATGACGAATACCTGGCAGCAGTTTACAATTCCCCTGACCATCCTCGGTGTCGCCAACTCGCCGAACATGGATGGTTTTTGGATTCAAGACCGGATTGGTGCGGTGCAACCGGTGTTTTACGTGGACGACATCAGCTTGCAGGCCGGGGCGCCGATTCTACCCGGAACCAACGCGAATGTGACCATTCAAATTGATGCGCAGGCCAATCGCCACGCGATCAGCCCGTTGATTTATGGCGTTGCCTTTGCCAGCGCCAGCCAGCTTCTGGATTTGAACGCGCCGCTCCATCGTTCCGGCGGCAACGGGACAACCACTTACAACTGGCAGAATAACGCCTGGAACCATGCGGCGGACTGGTATTTTGAAAGCATTGCCGAAAGCAGCAGCGCCGCCGGCGGCGACGGCGATGATTTCATCACCACCTCCAAAAATGGCGGGGCGCAGGCGATGCTGACCATTCCCATCATCGGCTGGGTGGCCAAATTGGGGCCGGGTCGCGCCATTCTGGCGAGTTACAATACCAACAAATATGGTACGCAAACGGGCACTGATCAGTGGTTCCCGGCGGCGGGCAACGGCGTTTCACTGGCCACCGGCTTGAATATCACTACCAATGATCCAACTGATGCGAGCCTGCCCGCCAACACGAATTTTCAGGCCGGTTGGGTGCAACATCTGACGAATACATGGCACTCTGCGACCAATGGCGGATTGCTTTATTACATCATGGACAACGAGTGGAGCCTCTGGCAGTCGACGCATCGCGACATTCATCCCGTGGGCCCGACCATGGACGAGGTGTTCACCAATTATTGCAACTACGCCACGATGGTGAAAGGCATTGACCCGAATGCGCTGGTCGCCGGCCCGGAAGAGTGGAGCTGGCCGGGCTATTTTTACAGCGGCTACGATCAACAATGGTCTGGCGCACACAACGATTACAACCCGGCGCATTATCCCGACCGCATGGCACATGGCGGACAGGATTTTGGGCCGTGGTTTTTGAGCCAGGTTAACCTGCGCAGTCAGGCGGCCGGCAAGCGGTTACTGGATGTTTTTACCCTTCATTGCTACCCGCAGGAAAACAACGTTGGTGGCAATGCGGCTGACTCCACGACTGCGTTGTTGCGGAACGAATCAACCCGCCAGTTCTGGGACTCCAATTACGTGGATCCCAGCTGGATCAACAGCGTCATCGCGCTCATTCCCCGGATGCGGAGTTGGGTGACGACCAATTATCCCGGCACGAAGATCGGCATCACCGAATACAACTGGGGAGCCGAACCTTTCATCAACGGCGCGACGGCCCAGGCCGATATTTATGGCATTTTTGGTCGTGAAGGTCTTGACCTGGCCACGCGGTGGACGACGCCTGACTCGAGCACTCCCACTTACAAAGCGATGAAGATGTACCGCAATTACGACGGCAACAAATCCACGTTCGGCGACACCAGCATTCTGACCACCGTGCCCAACCCGGATAATCTCTCGGCGTTTAGCGCTGTGCGAACCAGCGACGGTGCGATGACGCTCATGGTTATCAACAAAGACCTCCTTAACGCAACTCGATCAAGGGCGGCCATCACCAATTTCGCCAACAGCGGCACCGCGCAGGCGTGGCAGCTCACCTCGGCCAATGTCATCACCCACCTGGCGGATGTTCCTTATGCCAACGGGACCCTCAGCAACACGTTGCCGTCGCAAAGCATCACCTTGTTTATTCTGCCGACGGCCAAAAACCTCCGGTTGCGGATCGGGACCAACGCCGTGCCCAGCCAGATGGAATTATGGATGGACGGACAGGGAGGCCAGCGCTACATCCTCCAGTCGTCCACCAATCTGACGGCCTGGTCGGCGTTCAGCACCAACATGTTTGTGAGCAACTCCTTCCGGCTCCTCGTGAGCACGACCAACCCGTCGAGAATGTTTTATCGCGGCGTCCTGAGCCCACCGTAACCGAAATCATCCCTGCAAATTCCGCGGCCGGTTCTTTTGACGAGCCGCCCCGAATGTTCTATCGTCTGGCCATGCGGAGCATTCAAGCCAGGGCAGGAATCAGCACCGACAACGACAAAAGCGGCGCGCCCGGCCCGATGGGCCTGGACGAATGGGTATCGGTAACGGCCAGGTGCGGACTTAATTGACACGGATTGAACACAGATTCTCCATTGACCTTGCCGGCTGACAAAGCGCGTTTTATCCGCGATCAAATTCCCACTGGTGGACTTTTCGCCGGGCTCGACTGGCGCATTTCCCCAATGCCGTTTCCGATCGGTGAAAATTTGGCGAAGGAAATTGAATCGCTGGGCCGCGTGCTGCTGCAATTTTATCGCGCGGTCAATCTGCTTTACCGCAAGAGCGCCGAAGGCAAACAGCCGGACTGGATTGCCCGCTGGCTCGACCTCGGCAAACCGGCGGAACTCATCGCGCTCCAGCGTTCGCCCGCGCTCAAAAACGACGTGCCGCGCGTCATCCGGCCCGACATTTTGCTGACGGAAACCGGCATCAGCATTACGGAACTCGATTCCGTCCCCGGCGGCATCGGGCTGACAGCATGGCTGGGGAAAACGTATTCAGTTGTTTCGGAGGGCGGAGTTCCACGACGCCCAAATCAAGATGGGGACTCGCAGAGCTCGCCCCTCCGAAATAAAAATTTAATCGGCGGTGCGGACGGCATGTTGCGCGGGTTTGAATCCATCTTCGGCGACGCCAAAACGGTTCACATCGTCGTGTCGGAGGAAGCGGCGACGTATCGGCCGGAAATGGAATGGCTCTCAAAGCAGGTGCGAAGTGCGAAGTGCGAAGTGCGAAGTGCCGGGTTCACGGATTTTGCCGATGGCGACGCGGTTTACCGGTTTTTTGAATTGTTCGATTTGCCGAACGTGCCGAATTCAAAAAGAATTTTTGAACTGGCCGCTGAAAAGAAAATCCGCCTCACGCCGCCGCCGAAGCCGGTGTTCGAGGAAAAAATGCTGTTCGCGCTTTTGTGGAATCGCCATTTGCAAAGCTTCTGGCGGCAGGAACTCGGCGAGGGCTTTTTCGACCGGCTGAAAAAGCTGATTCCTTACACGTGGATCATGGACCCGACGCCGTTGCCGCCGCAGGCGGTGGTTCCCGAATTGAATCTGACGGACTGGCAGCAACTCAAAACCCTGTCGCAGAAAGAGCGCGATCTGATTTTGAAAGTGTCGGGCTTTTCCGAGCACGCCTGGGGTGCGCGCGGAGTTTTTCTCGGCAGTGATTTGTCGCACGAAGACTGGGCAAAGGCGGTGGATGATGCCATTCAACACTTTGAGCAGTCGCCGCGCGTCCTTCAGCGTTATCACAAACCCGCACTCATCGAGGCGCAGTGGTTTGACTTCGCGAAGAACGAAGTTGTGCCGATGAAAGGCCGGGCGCGGCTGTGTCCGTATTATTTTGTGTCCGGCGAGGGCGACGCGGCGCGCCCGCAACTCGGCGGCGTGCTGGCGACGATTTGTCCGGCGGACAAGAAAATCATCCACGGCATGACCGACGCGATTCTTGCGCCGTGCGCAACTTAGGCGGGAAGGGAGCGCCGGTCTCCGACCCGGCGCGAAGTTCATGTCCGGTGGAACACGCCGAATCGGAGTTCGGCGCTCCGATATGGCGGTGGGCTGCGACCGTTGAAACGCGGGCAATCTTCTGCTTTGCCAAACCGCCGCGTAAATCGTAAATCGTAAGCACAAATGACTGACAAGCCGCTGCGTGCCGCTGCCGTTGAAATCGTCCGCCATCTGCAAACGGCGGGCTTCAGCGCGTTCTGGGTCGGCGGCTGCGTGCGCGATTTTTTGCTGGGACGCGAGCCGGGCGATTACGACATCGCCACGTCCGCGCGGCCGGAGCAGATCGAAAAACTGTTCAAACGCACCGTCGCCGTCGGACGCAAATTCGGCGTGATGGTCGTCGTTGAAAACGGTCGGCCATTCCAGGTCGCCACGTTTCGCGCCGAGGCGGATTATCGCGACGGCCGGCATCCGGAGCAGGTCACGTTCGGCGACGCCGAAGCCGATGCGCAACGGCGCGATTTCACCGTGAACGGACTTTTCTACGATCCGGTCGCGGAAAAGCTCCACGATTGGGTCGGCGGTGAAAAAGATTTGCGCGCGAAAATCATCCGCACCATCGGCTCGCCGGGCGAACGGTTCGCCGAAGACCATTTGCGTTTGCTGCGCGCGGTGCGGTTTGCCGCGCAATTGGGTTTTGAAATCGAGCCGCAAACCTTTGCCGCGGTCAGGGCACTCGCGCCGAAAATCGAACTCATCAGCGCCGAGCGGATTCGCGACGAACTCATCAAATTGTTCTCGCCGCCGCACGAAAACGTCTCCCTCTCCTCCCCAAAAGGAGGAGAGGGCCGGGGTGAGGAGGCCGATAATTTCAAAATTCAACCCCCCTCGCCCCGGCCCTCTCCCCGCTTAGGCGGGGCGAGGGAGAAAATGATTTCGCCCGCCGCGCGCGGTCTGGTTTTGTTGCGCGACAGCGGATTGCTGCCCGGTGTTTTGCCCGAACTCGTTGCCACCATAGTGTGCGAGCAATCGCCGGATTTTCATCCCGAAGGCACGGTGTTTGAGCACATCCGGCTGATGCTGGAGAAAATGGCGACGAACCCGCCTTCGCCGCGAAGCGGCTTCGGCGCGGCAAGCGCGCATCCATCGCTGCCGTGGGCGGTGATTTTGCATGACATCGCCAAGCCGGCCACGGCTGAGCGCGATCCAGCCACGGGCGAAATCCATTTCTATGGCCACGAAAAAGTCGGCGCGGCGCTGGCGGAAAGAATTTTGCAGCGGTTGCGCTTTCCGAAAAAGCAAACGGACGAAATCGTCGCGTGCGTGCGGCAGCACATGCAGTTCAAGGACGTGAAGCAAATGCGCAAGGCCACGCTGCGGCGGCTGCTGTTGCGCGAGACTTTTCCGCTCGAACTCGAATTGCACCGGTTGGATTGCCTCGGCTCGCACGGCGCGCTGGATCATTACGAATTTTTGTTGCAGCAGGCGGCGGAATTGGAGAAACAGCCGGCGATTCGACCGCCGTTGCTCACCGGCAACGATTTGATTGCACTGGGCGTGAAACCTGGTCCGGCGATGGGTGCATTGCTCGCGGAAATCCGCGAAAAACAGTTGCAGGACGAACTCAAAACGCCGCGCCAGGCTAGGGCGTGGGTAAGGAAACGGCTGGCGCATGGCTGACGAACCGGTTCAACTGCCGATTGACGGGGTGCTGGATTTGCACACGTTCCAGCCGCGCGAGGTGAAGGACTTGGTGCCGGATTATCTGGCCGCGTGTCAGGCGCGCGGCATCCTGCAGGTGCGCATCATCCACGGCAAAGGCATCGGCAACCTGCGGCGCACCGTGCATGCGATTCTGGCGAAGCATCCGGCCGTGGTGTCCTTCACGCTCGACCATCCGCAGTTCGGCGGCTGGGGCGCAACCCTCGTGCAACTGCGCCCGGCGTAGCGGCGGTTGGTAAACCGCCGCCGATATCTGCGGCTTTATTCCGAAAACCGCTACAGAAGTTTATTTCAGCGGCTCCAAAGACACTTTGCGGATTTCAAATTCACCGCCTTCGCTTTGAAAACCAATCGTACCGGCCGTCACGGTGCATTCGGTCGCTTCGTTCATGAATTTGCCGTTGACGTAGGCTTTGACGTTGCTGCCGGAGCAGACCATTTCGTAATTGTTCCACTCACCGACGGGTTTTTCATTTGAGGGTCCTTGCTTCGGGACCGGCGCGTTGGCGTCCATGCCTTTGTGTTCCTTGCATTCCGCACCCGCCATCAAAATCCAATCGCCTTGATTGCTGTATTTCCCCTGGACCTGGATGCAGGGGGGCCAGACTTCATCCGGCAATTGCATGTGCAGGAGCACGCCGGTGTTGTCGGCCTTGGGCGCGACTTTCACGAAGCGCCATTCAACCGTGAGTTTGTAATCGCGATAATCCTGTTTCGTGCGGAGATAACCGGTCGGTTTGCCGGTGCAATGGATGACGCCGTTCGTGACGGTCCAGGCCAGTGTGGGGTTGGCGTTTGACCTCATACAAAACGTCCAGCCGGAAAAATCTTTGCCGTTGAAAAGCTCGATATGACTGGTCGGCGTGATGACATCCTGTGCAGTGCAAAAATTTGCGGGAGCCAGCGCGAAGCAGAGCAGAACCATTTGGGCAAAGATGATTTTCATTCCCACCAAAAATGGTGCTGCGGTTGCCGCAAATCAAGCACGACAGACTGCGGGTGTCCCTGTTTGGTTGGGGTTAATTTGCTTTCGTCTGGAAAACCAGCAGATATGGCACGGCGGAATGGCCTTGCGCGTCTTTGAAGCCGTGAAAGTTTTGGCTGTTTATCCAGTAGCCGTAAGTCTTGTTGGGTTCCAGTTTGACTTTGAGCACGCAGGTTTTTTGGTCCGCTTCATATTTAGGTTTCCCTACCGATTCAGGATCTGAATCCTTCCAAGCCGAAGACCAGCTCCATGATTGATCCATCATTACCTTGCTGAAGGTGACTTTGATTTCGACGATGCCGGGTGAAACGTCTTTGGTGCCGGCTTCGGGCACGGTCTTTACCACCACCGGTGCCATCGAGTCAATGTTCTGGGCGTGACCGATGTCCGTTGTGAACTGGCAGAGCGCGCCAGCGATGAGGGTTGCGAGCCATATTTTTGTTTTCATGTGTTTGTTCCTTTCTGTTTTAGTTTGGTTTGGTCTGGAAAATCAGCAGATACGGAACCGCCGGCCGACCGGCCAAGTCGGTGAATTTCTTGAATTTGTTGCTGTTCAGCCACCAAGCATAAGTTCGTCCCGGTTCCAGTTTTGCCTTCAGCACACAAGTTCGTTGGTCGGGCTCGTAATGGATCTGGCCGACCGTTTCCGGCGCGGAATTTTCCCAGGCGGTGGACCAGCTCCAGGAGCCGTCCGCCATTTCCTTGCTGAACCGCACGCGAATTTCTGTTTCGCCCGGATGAACGTCGCGCGCGCCTGAGATCGGCCACGTCTCGACGATCACCGGTGGTTGTTCGGCCAGGGTTTGAACCGTATTGCGCTTTGATATTTTTAATTCTGCGTCGCTGACGGCAGATTTCAGCCGCGGGTCGTCGATAACGGCGATCGCTTCATTTTGAATTTTTTCCGCGTCTTCCTTGCTGCCGGTAGCCACGAGGATTTCGATCAATTGCCGCGTCTGGCCAACGAAGCGGTCGTTGGCGGATTTTTTCATCATCTCGGACGTATCCGGCGGCGACATCTTGTTGGTCCAACCACGCTGCGGGTTGATGGCTTCCGGTTGCGTTGCCAACAATTCACGCGTTCTGGCCATGCGCTTCTGGACATCGAGTTCCGTTTCCCGCGCATTCTGAATCAGATTAAATCTAAATTGCGGATCACCCATGTATTTCCGGCACAACGAATACTCGCCTTTCTGCGCGAGCAAACTTTCGGCGTAAAAATAACACTGCTGGGCCAGTTTCGGGTCGTTTGCATCGAGCGTTTTGAACAGCGCATAGGTTGCATCATCCTGATTCAGATAGCCATTGATGGAATTGACCTCCGAAAACAAATCCGAATAGCCATTGCCTTCGACGAGCTTCTTCGTGTTGCGATCGCGGATTTCCGTCAACGCCTGCATTGCCTTCGGATAGCGGCGAGCCAGTTCAACCCAATTCGAAAGCGCAAAGGAAAGCCGGACCCCGGTCAACCCCGGATTATATTCCAGCGCATGATTGAAATACCAGATGTGCCGCTGCAAGGCTTCCTCATAACGGCCTTGGTTCATCAGGTCTTTCGTTTCATTCAGGATTTTCTGCAAATCCGGTTTCTCGCCCGGCGCGAGCGTGGGCGACCAGGTTTCGGCGGAGGCGTTTGCCGGGCTGTTCGTCTTATGTTGTCCGGCAAGCTGGCTTTGTTTCTCGATTTGCCTCTGCGCCACAACAGGCAGCAACACTCCGAGGGTTAAAATCCCGACCGGAACCAAAATAATCAAAGCCAGCACCGCCACTGCGAACCGGCGCCAGAAACGGTCGGGTGGCGGTGTCGGCGGAGTGGGTGGCGCGCTTGAGGGAATCGACGAGGAGGCGCCGGGTGGACTTGCCGTCGCGCCGGTGATGTCTTCGTAGGCGTATGCCAGCGCGGCGAAAGTGATGGGGAAGGTGATAAAGAGGCCAACGCAACAGGTGGCCAGTCCGGCCAGGTTAATCAGCGCCAAAACGATCAGGAACCCCAAAAATTTCCACCAATGTTTGGAAATGATTTTGCGGCTCAACTGCATCGCCGGCCAAAAATCAAGCCGCTGGTCAACGATCAGGGGGAAGGTAAATATCCAGGCAACAAAAAGATAAACGCCCGGCAGAATCAGGCACAGAAAGCCCAGTGCCGTCAGCAAGCTCGTCAGAAAGCCGGCAATGACGAGATGGGGGAAAGGTTGACGAAAACCGGTAAAGGCCGTTTCCACGCCCGCCGCCTCCCGGCGAATTTTCTTGAGGAAGTACAGATACAATCCGCCCATGAGCGGACCGCTCAGGAGAATTCCCAGAATGGATGTTGTTCCGGTATGCGATTTCCCGGACGACACCACCACTTCTGACGATGAGGCCGCGGACAGCACCACCAATACGAATGCGGATATGCCGACGAGCGGCCAAAAATCATTTCGCACCAAGGCCCAGCCACGACGCAGGCAGCTGCGTATGTTCAAAGTATAATCCCGGGCCAGAATTTCCCCGGCCGACATTGCGGGAGCCGCCGCCGGCGCGTTGGTGCTGGCAATGGTTTCCACCCGCGTTTTGATTTCGCTGACGTTTTGATAACGAAGCTCCGGCTCCTTGGCGAGCGAGCGCAGCACCACTTCATCCAGCCGCACGTCCACCTGCACTTTTTGCGACGGCGGCTGGAACTTTCCGAGCGGTAGTTCGCCGGTAAGCATTTCGTAGAAAACGACGCCGAGCGAATAAATGTCCGCACGATGGTCCACCGTCTGCGGTTTCTCGACCTGTTCCGGCGCCATGTAATGCGGTGTGCCCATGATGTCCCGGGCGCCGGTCAGCCGGAAGTCCTTCGGTTCCTGCCCCAGGATTTTTGCCAGACCGAAATCCGCGATCTTCACGCGGCCTTTTTTGTCGAGCAGGATGTTTTCGGGCTTGATGTCGCGATGGACGATGCCTTCGTCATGCGCGAACTGGAGCGCGGCGCAGATTTGCGGAATGATTTCCAGCGCCTCGCGCGGCGGAAGTTTGCCCGCCTGCTCCACCTGCCGCAGGTTCGGCCCGTCCACAAATTCCATGATGAAATAATGAACGGGCGTGGTAGGGACGCGCTGCTGCGCGTCCTGGCCGAGCGGCAGCTCGGCCCTACCGAAATCGTAAACGCCGACGATGTTCGGATGGCTGAGTTTCGCGAGCGCGCGGGCTTCACGGGTGAAGCGGCTGGCGAAATCCAGGTCGCTGCCCGAGCGCGGCGCGAGAATTTTCAGCGCGACGAAGCGATCCAGCGCCGGCTGGCGCGCCTTGTAAACCGCGCCCATGCCGCCCTGGCCGATGAGTTCGAGAATTTCGAGCTGCGGAAACAATCTGGCGAGATCGGGGATCGTGGGCGGAATGAACGGCGGTGTACCGGGCGGCGCGCCGCCTTCGGTGGCGATGCCGCGTTGCAGCAGGCAGGCCGGGCAAAGGCCTTCCGACACGTCCGGTTTTAATTCCGCGCCGCATTGCGGGCATTTGCGGGGAATGATTTCGGTGGCGGGTATGGCGGAGGGTGCCGACGGTGGTGCCGGTTTTTTCGATTTCCGAATGAAATGCACGATCAAGATGAGGATTGCGCCAAGCAACAGCCCCAGCAACAGCAACAGAAGGAACCCCATGCCGAACAGGGCAATGGTCGTGGGTTCTGCCAACATCACATTTTTCATAAGCTATGATCCAAATTCCGCTTTCCACCCGTTACTGAAGAAAAACCCGCCAAAGGTTACAGCAAAAATAGTCGGAGCCGAGGCAACAAGGCCCAAATCAAAGGGAAAGCCAGGGCCTCGTGACCTCGGCTCCTACTAATTAATTCGCCAGCGCGGCAAACAGATTCCGGATTTCGTCCTCCACTTCGCCGGGGCTGGCGACGGTATCGGCGATTTCGGCGCGGAGCACTTCGCGGTAGCGCTGTCGCAAGCGATGCACCGCCACCTTTACCGCGCCTTCGGTCGTGCCGAGCCGGGAGGCGATTTCCGCGTAAGCCACGGTCCGGCTGGTTTCAGTGAGCGTTGGCTTCAATTGCTCGAATAATTTTTCCCGGTCATCGCGGACATATTCCGCGCGCAGCCGGCGCAGCACCTGTTCCAGCAGCGTGAGCGCCCAGCGCCGCTCGAAAATTTTCTCGGCGGTGAGGTGGTCGGCTGGCTCGATGCCGCAGGACGTTTCGGCGGTGGCGACATCAATGGGGATTAAAATTTGTCCGCCACCGCGTTTTTGCGCCTTGGCTTTGTCCCATTCGTTGGCGAGAAAATGTTTCAGCGACGCCAGCAGAAACGAACGGAACCGGCCCTTTGCGGGATCCGCTTCGGCGAGCGATTTTTTTTCCAGCAACCGGGTGAAAAATTCCTGGGTCAAATCCTGCGCGTCGTGCGGACCGTGCCCCTGCCGTCGCACAAATGCATAGATTGGAAACCAGTAGCTGCGGCAAAGTTTTTCCAGGGCGTTGCGCGCGTGCGGGGTGTCGTTGCGCCCGGCGGAAACCACGAGCGACCAGTGCGTGGTCACGAATGCGGGGCGGGGCGACGATCCGGCGCCGGCGGAGGTCGAGCCGGGATCGGTCTGGTTGGAAATGGTCACCACAGCGAACGTAACGCCGTTCGCGCTGAAAACGCAAGTGCGCTTACACCGCGGATGATTGCAGTTGTTTTTGGACGCGCTCGAAAACCGTCGCGGGCGAAATCGCCTTCAGGCATTCGTTCGGCTTTTTGTAGGTGCAATGCGATTTCAGGCAGGGAGAGCAGGGGAGATCAATGCGCAGCACGTTTTCGAGATGACCATACGGGCCGGTGCGGCGCGGTTCGGTGGGGCCGAAGAGTGCGACGAGCGGTTTGTTTAACGCGGCGGCGGCATGCATCGGGCCGGTGTCGTTGGTGACCATCAACTCGCACAGCCGCAGCCATTCGATCATTTCGGGCAGCGAAGTTTCGCCGCACAAATTCAAAGAGCGTTGTGGCCCGGCGCGCAAAATCATTTCACCGAGCGGTTTGTCCCCGGCAGCGCCGAGGATGGCAAAACGCGTGCCGGGAAGATGTTTTGCGAGCAAGCGAACGAGTTCGGCAAAATATTCCACCGGCCAGCGTTTGTTTTCCCAGCGTGCTCCAGGTTGGATGGCAATCCAGCGCGCGCCGTCCGTTTGCCATTTGGATTTGACGGCGGCGGCGATGGCGGGACGTTCGGGCAGCCATTGAAAATTTTTGTGAACCGGCACGCCGAGTCGCGGCAGCACGGCGAGATACCAGTCCACGGCGTGGGTGTGGAACGACGCGCGGCGGACGGCGACATCGTAAAATCCCCGCGCGCCCTCGCGGACTTCGTCGAGGCCGATGAGAAATTTTCCATTGGCGAGCCACGCGAACGTGCCGCTGCGCGCGAGGCATTGGAGATCAATGACCCAGTCGAAATTTTGCGCGCGCATCCAGCGGATGCTGCGGAACATCTCCGGCCAATGCCGGGGTGCGGCCCATCGTTTGCGCTCAAAGCGGACGATGCCGGTCAAATCGGGATCGCCTTCGAGGAGCGGCGCGAGTGCGGAATCAATCCACCAGAAAATTTCGCTTGCGGGCAGATGACGTTTGAGCAGCCGGAGGACGGGCAGGGCCTGGATGACATCGCCGAGCGAGCTGGGTTTGAGGAGGAGGATTTTCAAATGAAGAATTTAGAATGAGGAATGAAGAAACGAAAATGGCGCGTTCCGCGCAAATTGAAATTCTTCATTCTGCATTTTTCATTCTTCATTCTACCTTCCGAACTCCAGCCGTTCGGCGAGGCGTTCCGGCAGGCCGGCGGCGCGGATTTTTTTCTGGGCGGTGGCGATGTCGTAATCGAGCCGGCGAAGTTCAATGGTTCCGGCGTCCATGTCATAAATGACGTAGGCGGCCCTGGGATTGTTGTCGCGCGGCTGGCCGACGGCGCCGACGTTGATGAAATATTTTTTGGAGGGATCAATTTTGAATTTTGAATAAGTGCCGCCGCGGACGGCGGTGTCGCGCATGAAGGCGACGGGCACATGGGTGTGGCCGAAGAAACAGACCTGGGTGTTCTGGTAGGGAAAGCTGGCGGCGGCGGCGAGTTTGTCAAAGACGTAACCCCAGCGTTGCGGTGCGTCGAGCGTGGCGTGAACCATCGTGAAGTTGGCGGCCATGCGGGTGTACTTGAGATCGCGCAGCCATTGGCATTCTTCCTCGGAAAGTTGTTCGCGCGTCCAGTGAACGGCGTCGGCGGCATGGGGATTGAAACCTTCCAGCGGGTCGTCGCTGGAACAGTATTCGTCATGATTTCCCTTCACGCAGGGGATGTTCATTTCGCGGACGATGGCGAGGCATTCATTGGGATTGGCGTTGTAACCGACGACATCGCCGAGACAGACGATATGCGTCGCATTTTGGGTTTTGATGTCAGCCAAAACGGTTTGGAACGCTTCCAGGTTGCCGTGGATGTCAGCGATGATGGCGTATCTCATTGCGTTTAGGGGACAATTTCAAAACCGTGAAATTCATTTTGTGCGTCACTCCAATTTACACTTTCGTCGCGGATAAAGCCAGCAAGTCCTGCGCCACGAATGGCGTTATGAAACGACTCCAGTTCCTCGCGGGCGCCCTCGGCAATCAATTCAACGCGCCCGTCCGGCAAATTGCGGACGAGGCCGGTGACTTCAAAGCCGGTGGCGACGGTTTTCGCGGTGTAGCGAAATCCGACACCCTGCACACAGCCTGAATAAAAAATTTGCATACGACAGCGATTCATGACGGACGTGACGGCTTGCGGCTGTCCCGGCATGGCAGGATGAAGCCAAAGCCGGACGCCGGACGCAATGTTTTATTAGCAGGTGGAAAAGCTTTCTCTTTTTTTTAAGATTTCTGTTTGACCGTTCGGGGAATTTCCCGTAATCAGCATGGGCTGGCTCAAACCCAAAACCGAACAGTCTGGCGGCGTTGACGGCGGCGAGCGGCGCGAACAGAAATGTTGAACACAAAATCATTCCTGGCAGTGGATTTCGGGGCGGGCAGCCTCAAGCTGGCGGAGTTTGAAATCAACGAAGCCGGCGGTTTGCGTCTCAAAAATTTTTCCATCAAACCGCTCGGCCTCGAGGGCGCCCAGGAATCTTCCCGCGAAGCGACCACGCTCAAGGCATTGCGCGAGGTGCTGGCGGAAACCGGCACCAAGGCGCGGGACATCAATGTCTGCGCGCCGGGTTTTCAGGTATTTTCCAAATTCGTCAAGCTCCCGCCGGTGGACGCGGGCAAGGTGACGCAGATCATCCAATACGAAGCGCAGCAAAACGTGCCGTTCCCGCTCGCGGAGGTGGTGTGGGATTATCAAATTTTGGGTTCCAGCGCCGGTGGCGAACTGGAAGTCCTGCTGGTGGCGATCAAATCCGACGTGGTCGAAGGTCTGTTTCGCATGGCGGAGGAGGCGAAGCTGCGGTTGCAACTGTGCGACGTGTCGCCCGCGGCGTTGTGCAACGCCTTTCGCTACAACTATGGCGAACTGGAGGGTTGCACGATGCTGCTGGACATCGGCGCCAAGACGAGCAACCTGCTCTTCTTCGAGAATGGCAAGGTTTTCTCCCGCAGCATCAGTTTGGGCGCGAATTCCATCACGCAGGATTTTGCGAACGAGGCGAAATTAAAATTTGAAATCGCCGAACAGAAAAAAATTGCCGAAGGCTTCGTCAGTCTCGGCGGTGCTTACGAGGAGCCCGAAAGTGAGCACCAGGCGGCCATCGCCAAAATCGCGCGGCAGTTCATGACCAAGCTGCACATCCAGCTCAACCAGACGATGCAGTTTTATCGCGGACAGCAGGGCGGGTCGGCGCCGCTGCGTTTGTTTTTGTCCGGCGGCGCGTCCATCATGCCTTATACGGCGCAATTTTTCGCGGAAAAGCTGAATGTGCCGGTCGAATACTTCAATCCGTTCCGCAACGTGCAAATTGATCCGGCGGTGAATCTGGAGGAGCTGGCGCGCGTGGCACACTCGCTGGGCGAAGTGGTCGGTCTGGGATTGCGGAATCTGGCGAATTGCCCGGTGGAAATGAATTTGATGCCGAGCAGCACGTTGCGCTGGCGGACTTTCAACGAAAAGAAACCGTATTTCATCTTCACACTGTTGAGCTTGGTGGCGGTGGCGGGCGCCGTTGGGTTCCTCTTTCAAAAACTGGCGGAATCGAAGGAAAATGAAATCAAGGGTTTGGAGCCGAAGGTCCAAGAACTCAAAACCAAGGCCGACCAGTTTGATCGGGCCTATAAAAAACTGCAGGCGACGCAGAAAGAAGCGGGTCAAATCACGAGCTGGATGGAGGAGCGATATTACTGGGGTGACGTGCTGGCCGAATTGAAGCATGTGCTCATTCGTTCCGAGGACGACATCAAGAAAAAATTGTCCGCGATCAGACCCGGAGTCGAAGCCGGGGTCTGGATTGAACAGTTGACCTTGGGCAATACACCAGGTCCGGCAACCGGCCCGGGTGCCATTCCTATTCCCATGCCCGTTGCGAGTCCAGGTGAAAACGAAGCTGCCCCGGGCGCCACACCCAATCCCTCCAGCACTCTCACCTTGGTTTGCCGGGCGGTGAATTTGTCCAATATTGATCCTTCGGCAAACACGGACATCGCTTATACCGTACTCAACGAGCTTCAGGCGAACCCGCTTTTTGATCCCAAAGCGACACAGCTCAGGGGAGATATCACCCCCGATGACGCCACCGGCACGTTTACGTTTGGCATAACCGTGGGGCTGCAACATCCACTCAACTTGTAATATGGCCTGGATCAAACGAAACTTGTTTTTTGTGATGGGCGGCATACTGGCCTTGGGGCTGCTGGGGGCGGCCGGGTTTTATAATTACAAAGGGTGGAGTCATAACTCGGCGAAGTATGACCAGTTGAAAGAGATTTATGGCACGTTGCGGAATTTGACCGGTCAAAAGCCCTCGCCGGGCAACGACAAGGTGGACAACATCGCCGCCGCGCGCGAACAGGAACGCCAGATTCGAGACTGGATTCGACAGGCGGCGGATTATTTTCAGCCGATGGCACCGATTCCCAACACGGGCAACAATGCCGTTTCGAGCGAAGTGTTCGCCGCTGCGCTCCGCCGGACCATTGACCAGCTGCAACATGAAGCCGATGCCGCCAGTGTGACCCTGCCGCCCAAGTATAACTTCTCCTTTGAAGCGCAACGCTCGCTAGTGAAATTCGATACCGCCCATCTGGGAGCGCTGGCCGCACAGTTTGGCGAAGTGAAAACCATTTCGGAAATTCTTTTTGCGGCGCGTGTCAATTCGCTGGACGGGATTCAGCGCGTCCGCGTTTCGGATGACGACGCAAACGGCCCGCAGGCCGATTATTTCGACGATCATTCCGTGACCAACAATCTGGCCGTTCTGACGCCTTACCAAATTACGTTCCGTTCGTTCAGTCCGGAGGTGGGTGAAGTGCTCGCCGGCTTTGCCTTGTCGCCTCATGGTTTCATCGTCAAGAGCATCAACGTTCAACCGGCCGGCGCCGCTGCGGCGCCGGCGCCGGAGACGGCGGTGCTGATGCCGGCGGTGCCGATGCTGGCGAAGCCGATGCCGGCGGTGCCGATGCTGGCGCAGCCGTATCTGCCACCCGGGCTGCGAGCCCGGCCGGCAATCCCGCCGGCAGCCCCGCCGGCAGCCCCGCCGACAACCCTGCCGACGAGAGTGCCGGGCAGGGGCGGATTTCAGACGGTGTTGAACGAGCAACTATTGCGCGTCACGCTGGTGGTCGAGGTCGTGAAATTATTGCCAAAAAAGTAAGCCCATGGATTTCGTCAAAAAACATTACGAGAAAATCCTGCTCAGCGTTGTGTTGCTGGGTTTGATGGGTGTGCTGGTGTTCATGCTGTACTTGATTCCCAGCGACCGGCAGAGGCTGGCCGACATCCGCCTGAGCATTATCAGCCATGCGGTCAAACCTCTGGATCCGCTGGATTTGACGCGGGAAACGAATGTATCGGCGCGGCTGCAATCGCCCTACAAACTGGATTTTTCAACGACGAACAAACTGTTCAATCCAGTGCCATGGCAAAGAAAAGCCGATGGGATGCTGATCAAAGGCAGTCAGGCCGGCCCCACGGCGGCGGTCGTCACCAAAATCACGCCGCTTTGTTTGATTCTCACGCTGGACTCGATAGAACCGACCAATGAATTTGGCGCGCGCTATGTAATCAGCATGGAGCGCCAGGCGGCGGTTTTGCCTGCGCAGCGCGGCAAACGGCAGCATTATGCTTCGGTCGGGGAAAAGAATGAAACCTTCACCATTGCCGATGTGAACGGTTCGCCGGGTGATCCGGCGCAATTGAAATTGATTTTGCAACTGACGGACACCGGCGAGAGGGCGACGCTCTCCAAAGACAAACCTTTTCGCCGCACCGATGGTTACGCTGCGGACTTGAAATATGATCTCGAAGGGAAAAAGTGGCAGGGGCAGCGCATCGGCGCGGATTTAAAATTTGCCGGCGATGACAACATAATCGTTGCCATCAACCAGGACACAGTGATATTGTTGGCCAGATCAAATCAGAAAAAAACGACATTGACATACAGCCCCAGTCCTTGAAATTCTGAATGATATCTGGTCGCGATAACACCGGCGCCCGATGGCGCTGATTTGATTTACGACGAACCTGGAACGAACCATGACAAAAGCAGCACCTCTCTCACTCGGTTTTATTTTGTTGCTGGCCGCCGCCGCCATGTTACCGGCGCAAACCAGTCCCACGGACGCGGCTGTCAATGAAGCCGTGCTGCGTCAGGCCAATACCATCATCCTGCGCCAAAAACTCCTGGATGCCAAAAACACCGCCGCGCGCGGAGATTTGCCCGGTACCGCCAAACTTTACGAAGACGCCTATGCGTTGGTCGAGCAAATCGGCTCCGGCATTGACGCCGAAAAGGCGCAAACCATTTCCGGCCTTGTTTCAACCCGGCTTACCCTCGCCCGTCAGGCACAAAGTCAGGGCGATTTGCACGAAGCCGACACACAGGTCAGCCGCGTGTTGAAAGTGGACCCGCAAAATGCCGCCGCGCTTGCCTTCAAGAAGAACAACGACAGATTGCTTGCTGCCATGCGCGGCAAAATGCCCGACGATGCGACGCTGCAACAAATTCCTTATATCGCCAATGACAAGACAGAAGCGGGCACGTTGGGGCGGGACGGCAAATTGCTTTACGAGATGGGCAAGTTCGATGAGGCCGAAGTCAAATTGAAAGAGGCCATCAGGCTCGATCCGGACAACACGGGCGCCTTCTACTACATGAATTTGGTCCAGCAGGCCCGTTACGACCGCGAAACGCGCACGCACACGATTGACACGCAAGAACGCATGGTGCAGGTGGAGAATGCCTGGGTGAAGCCGGTAAACCGCGGGTTGCTGCCCGTGCCCAATCCGTTTGCCTTGACCAATCTCGTCCGCACCGGTGACGGTCGCGAGGTCATTTACAGCAAACTTAATCGCATCCCGATCGACAAGGTTTCCTGGCCCGAAGGTCTGCCGTTGAGTGAAGTTCTTCGCAATCTAAGCGAACAAGCCAAGTTGCGCGACCCGGACAAAAAGGGAATTAACTTTCTTTTTAATCCAAATGCTGCGGCAGCCTCCGCGGTCATCACGCTCGCTGGCGGCACAACGACCATTGACCCAGCCACAGGATTGCCCGTGGCGGCTCCAACCGGTGGTGGTGAATCCGTGGATGCCAGTTCCATCAATATCAAATTGACATTAACCGATGTGCGGTTGGCGGATGTGCTGGATGCCATTGTGTTGGTGGCTGATCATCCCATCAAATACTCCGTTGAGGATTACGCCATCGTGTTCTCAGCCAGGGGGCCGGATTCCTTGGAAACGCGCACATTCAAAGTGGATCCCAACACCTTCTATCAAGGCCTGGAAAGCGTGGGTGCGCAAAGTTTTGGTTCTTCCAGTTCCAGCAGCAGCGGCGGCGGCAGCAGCGGCGGTGGTGGCGGCGGTGGTGG
>PMOA01000059.1:557-20428 GCA_003161635.1 Limisphaerales bacterium | reverse complement strand
CGGCGGCGGTGGCGGTGGCGGTCAGGGTGGCGGTCAGGGTGGCGGTGGATTGTCATTTGTGACAATAACCAATGTGACGGTGAGCGTCAGTATTGCAGCCAGGACTTTCTTCTCGACCTTGGGTGTCAATTTGGACCCTGCAACGCCGGGCGGCGCGGGCAAGAGCGTTTTCTTTAACGACCGGTTGGGCGTGTTGTTCGTCCACGCGACATCGCAGGATTTGGACACCATCGAGAAAGCCATTCAGGTGTTGAACATGACGCCGCCCCAAGTGCATATCAAAGCCCGATTCATTGAAGTGGAACAGAACGACAACAAGGCATTGGGCTTTGACTGGTATTTGGGGCAATTCAATATGGGAAACTCCATTGTTGGGAGCGGCGGCAGCTCACCGTCGCTCAATGTGCCGGTTTCGGCGGCCAATCCCTTGGGCGCGTTTCCCGGCAATACGGCGGCCAGCCTCCTGCCGGGTCAAGCGTCGGATCAGGTGATCGGCAATCTGGTCAATGCCAACTCGTCCATTCCGACCCTTGGCACCATTACGGGCATTTTGACCGATCCCAACTTCCGCGTCGTGATTCATGCCTTGGAGCAGCGCACCGGGACTGAGAGTCTTGCCGAACCGGAAGCGACCACCATCAGCGGCCGTCAAACCCAGATGCGCGCGACCGACATCATAACCATCATCTCGAGTTTCAACTTCCAGCAAGGCAACGTTGGAACGACCACCACAGGCGGTACGACCACCCAGTAATAACTTTAGATACCAACCAGCACCATGAAGACCAGTCGAAAATCAAAAATAGTTGTGAAAGGTTTTGTTTTGTGCGTGGCCATTGCGCTGTTGGGCGTTATCCCTCCAGGGCAGGCCCAAGTGGTTAACCAAGCCGTGCAAACCTCCGCCATCACGCCCAATCAACAGCAGATTGAAATCGGCCCGGTGCTGGACGTGATACCGGTCGTTTTGTCCGACGGTTATACCATCAACCTCACCTTGATCCCGTCGCTGACCGAATTCTCCGGCTATGACACGTCCCCGACGATTCCCGGCGTCAACAACGTAAACGTCATCATGATTCCCACCATTCTGCCGCACTTTACCGTGCGCCAGGTCATCAGCACCGTCAACATCTGGGATAACCAGACCGTTGTCCTCGGCGGACTGATTTCTTCTACAGTCCAGAGCACAAAGGACAAGATACCGATGCTCGGCGACCTGCCGCTGGTGGGGCGGCTCTTTCAAAGCCAGACAAAAACTTCCGTGAAAAAAAACCTGATGATTTTTGTGACCGCCACCATTGTTGATCCGGCTGGCAACCGGGTGCATTCGGACGATGAACTGCCGTTTTTACAAAACACCATTCCACCGCAACAACCGGGAGTGGAGGTGCGACTGGGGAACGCCGGAGCGGTGCCCGTGCCGGCGCGGTGAAAAAGTGGTCAAACGTGGAACCACGTTGTTCGTGGAATTTCCGGTTGAAACAAAATTGTGAAAACCACGAACCCGTTTGAGACCGTGAAACCCAGGCGCTCGCACCCGGTAAATTTGTGGATCGGTTGCTGATTATTGATGGACACGCTTACGCTTATCGCGCGTTTCACGCGATTCGCGGTTTGCGTTCGCCCGACGGCCGGCCAACGAACGCCATTTATGGCTTCGTCAAAATGCTGGCAAAAATGCGGGCGGCCATTGGGCCGTCGCATTTGATGGTTGTGTGGGACGGCGGCCTGAGCGCCGAGCGCACCGCCCGGTTGCCGGAATACAAGGCGCAGCGTCCGCCAATGCCGGACGATTTGAAGCCGCAGCTGGACGGAATCGTCAGTTATCTGAAAGCGGCGGGGGTCGCCTCGTTTTGCCGCGAAGGCGTGGAAGCGGACGATTACATCGCGTGCCTGGCGCGGCGCGCGTCGGATGCGGGCATGACCGTGGTCATCGCCAGTGCCGACAAGGATTTTATGCAGTTGGTGTCGGCGCGGGTCGGATTGTTGAACCCGAACGACAAAAACGGGACGGTTTGGACGGACGGGCAGGTGCGCGCCAAAACCGGCGTGGCACCGTCGCAAATTGTGGATTGGTTGAGTTTGACGGGCGACACCGTGGACAATATTCCGGGTGTGGCCGGCGTCGGGCCGAAAACCGCCGCTGAATTGCTGAATCAATTTGGCTCGGTCGCCGCGCTGTATGGGCGGCTGGGTGAAGTGAAATCGGAAAGGTTGCGCGCGGCGGTGCGCGACGCGGCGGACGCGGTGCGGCGCAATTGCGAATTGGTGCGGTTGCGGGACGATTTGCCGTGTGAATTTTCGCCGGGCGCGCTGGTGGAGAAACCGGCGGATGCCGGCCGGCTGCGCGAGTTGTATCAGCGCTGGGGTTTCAAGGGAATGCTCGCGGCGCTGGAGTCATCGGCGCATGAACAGCAGACGGTTTTGATTTAGAAAATGAATTTGGAACGCAAAAGTTTGTCAGCGGTCGAACGCGGAGCGCGGCTGTTTTTTCAGCGGCGGCGCGCGCGTTTTGGTGAAAGATTTTTTGGACAAAACGCCCGATTGCGTTTACACTGTTATAAATCTTTTATGTCGTTCTCGTTGTTCGTCCGCCGGGCCGCCATTTGCTTTTGCTGGGGATTGTTCCTTGGAATTCCCACCGTCGTTTTTGCCCAGACCAATTATTACACCACCAACGGGACGGAATACGCGATTATTGGTTCGTTGCCGGGCGATCAGGTTTTCCCGGACGCGGCGGTGACGCCGAGCGGCGGCTTTGTGGTTTGGCAGGACAACATCACGGACGGCAATGGCTGGGGCGTGAGCGCGCAGCGGTTGGACAGCACGTTGTCCGGCACGTTGAGCACGTTCCGGGTGAATGCCCAGGGAACCAACGATCAGGAGAATCCCCGCGTGGCATTGCTGAAAAACGGCGGCGCAGCCTTTGTCTGGCAGGGCGGCAAACCAAGCCGTCAGCACATTTACGCGCGTTTTCTCACGCCGACCAACACGTTTCTGACCACCACCGACCTGGTGGTGAGCACGTTCACCAATAATTTCCAGATCAATCCCGCGTTGACGGTGCTCAACAACAGCAACGTGGTGATCGTCTGGGCGAGTTTCAATCAGGCCGGCTCAAACAGCCTTCAGGATGTCTATGGCCAGATCTTCACGCCCGCCGGCCAGAAAGTCGGCGCCAACTTTCTGATCAATCAATTTATTTCCTACAACCAGCGCACGCCGGCCATCGCCGCTTTGAAAAACGGCGGGTTTGTCGTGGCCTGGGTGTCGGAACAGGAACGAGTGGTTGGTAGCGCACCGGCAACCCTGCAAAGCCCCGGCCAGTTGGCCGCGCTCGCTCCGAGCGTGGACATTTACGCGCGGCTTTACGCGAGTAACGGCGTTGCCCAAAACAATGAATTTCTTGTGAACACGGATTTCAATCCGTGCGCAAACCCCGGTGTGGCCGTTGCATCGGATGGCAGTTTTATGGTGGTTTGGGGAGCGTACGATATGGCCGACCCAACCAACAGTTGGGATATTTATGCCCGCACATTTTCCAGCGCGGGCATCGGTGGCACGGTCGTGCTGGTGAATTCACGTCTTTATGGTGACGAATACGTGCCGCGCATCAGCGCGATTGGCGCGGATTATTTAATCGTCTGGACGAGCTTGGGGCAGGACGGTTCGCGCGAAGGCGTGTTTGGACAGTTCGTCCATGAGGGCGGCTCAAGGGTGGGCGCCGAATTCCGCGTGAATACCACGACGGTCAGCCAGCAAATACAGCCGGCCGTGGCGTCGGATGGCGTCGGTCAATTCGTTGTGATTTGGACCAGCTACACCGGCAGTCCCTACAGCTTCGATTTGTTTGCGCAACGTTATGCCAACGTATCGGCGATTTTGCAGCCGATGAGCGCTCCGTTTATATATGCGCCGTTTATGGTGAGCAATGGCGTTTATCAGCCGCAGTTGCAGGTTTCCTGGCCGGCGCTGCTGGGTATTTCCGTTTCCACTTACGAAGTTTATGTGGACGGCGCGGTAACGCCGATGATGTTGACGACGAACACCGCTTGGACGATGGCGGCGGCGAATGGCCTGGCAGACGGCAGCACCCATTCGTTCCAACTGGATTACACGACGACGGACGGACGGCGCTCGCCGATTTCGCCTTCGGCCAGCGGGACGACCTGGCTCGGTTACTATTGGGGAACCCCGGCGAATGCCATTCCCGTTGAATGGATGACGATGTATTTTGGCCCTCAATCATCGTGGCCTTCAACCACCGCCGACAGCGACGGTGACGGCATGAACAATTACCAGGAATTTCTGGCGGGCACGAATCCGACGAATTCGGCCAGCGTGTTGCGCGTGCAGATCAGCAAAACATCACAAGGGGCACAGCCGCAGCAACTCGGGCAGTCGCCGCAAGGAATGTACCTGAATTGGAACACCCAGCCGGGATTCACCTATCAAGTGCAAATGACGACGAATTTCACCTCGTGGAGCAATCTGGGATCGCCGCGATTCGCGGCGGGCACTGGTGATTCGATTTTTGTCGGGGGCGGTGCGGCGGGTTATTACCGCATCCTGCTCCTACGCCAATGAAATGTGTATGCGGCAAATGATTAAAAAATTTCTGTGGATTGCGTTGCTGGCGTCCGGCCAGCAGGCAGCGTGGGCGTATTCCCTCGGAGGACCGATTGGCAATAACCCTAATCCGACTGGAGGTCTAGCTGGTCAAGGTGATGCCTGGCAGGTGCCGGTGATTGGTTACGGTCTGGGCGGTGACCTCGTGGCGCCTAAAAATCTGGGCGAGGAATATCGCCGCAACACGCCGGTGATGTATTACGCCTGCGATGCGACTTTTCTCGATTATTTTGGGTCGAACGGCGTGGCGGCCGTGGATGGTGCCTTCGCCATCCTGAACAACGTCTTTACTAATAACCCAACCGGCATGACCAAAGGTTTGGACGGTTACTCCCCTTCACTTTCGGAATTTCCACTGAACGCACAGGCGATCAATTACCAGGCACAAGCTTTGGAGTTGTACGATTTGAAATCCGCGACGATGCAAGCGATGTGCGAACAATTGGGTTTGGCGGATCCGGAGCGCTATATTTGGACGCTGCACGATCGTTGGCCACCCCCCAACACCACTTGTCCAGTCATGGATTACCTGGTGGTGATGAGAAATTTTGATCCGATACCCACTCCATTGAATGTAAGTCAATATTCGGATTACGTTAATAACACGCTCTACACTTATGTCATTGCCGAATTTTGCACCGGCCCCAACCCTCTGGCGGTTACAGTTCCCATTCCCAAGCAACCTTTGGACGATACTTTTACGGCCGTGGCCGGTATGGGCCAGTATCGAAACTATGGCGTTTTTTATACGGATCTGACCCGTGACGATGCGGGTGGATTGAGGTATCTTTTAAGTTCGAACAATATCAATTTTGAATCTCCGACATTGGGCAGCATCTTGACCGGCTCCACCACTATTGGCGTGACAAACTTGGGCCCGCCAGTCCTGCTTTTCACTACCAACTATAATGCGTTTTGGTTGTCCGCTCGAACCAATAATCCGGTCACCCTGTCCAATTTGTTTCCGGGGCTGGTCATTGTTAATTCTTCATTTTATTTCACGAACATTGCCACGCCGATTGTGGTTGCCTATTTCACCAACCTGATTGGCGCGCCGTTTGGCAGTCCGCCGATGCTGGTGGTCAAGACCAATGGCTATACCTACTCATTCCCGGCAATTTACTCGGACACTTTTGCCAACCTCGTCATCCTCCCCAACGGCTTCCACCCCAATACCAGTGCCTCGCTGGTGACGGTCACGGTGGGCGTCCAGACTGGCGCGCCGTTTGGCAGCCCGCTGGTCACCAATACCACGATCAAGGCCGTCACCCTGAACAATGTGCCGTCGGGGGAATATTACATTAACACCAATTATCTCTGCGGCTTGCCGGTCTTTGTGAGCACGTTGGCGACCAATGTGACGGCGACGACCAACTTTCTTTTCGCCGCCAGCAACTCGGCAGGCTTTCTCACTTCCCAAAGCCTTGTGACCTATTCCACCAGCCATGTCTATGTCGTGCAGCAGCCCATCTGCTCAAGCACGGTTACGGGCGGTGCGACCAACGGCCCGGGTTTGCATCCGGGCATCGAGAAAATCCAGTTTGTCAGCGCCCCCTTTGATTCGCTCCTCGGCCAGTTCTTCCAGCCCATCACCAACACCTACACGATGGTCGTTATCTCCGGCAGCAAGGCGCAGAGTCAGACCTTCCTGCGGGTGGTGACCACTCCGGACTTTACTTTCGCCGCGGCGGATTTAGCCGCCGGGCCTAACGCCATCCCTGGGGTTTCTATTTACGCTCGCATNNAATTTTAATCAGGCCAATGCTTATCCGGGTTTGGCAGGTCCCGGCACCATAGACCCTTTCACCAAAATTTCCTTCGACAAAGTCGGCCCCGTATATATAAATGTCGGCACCAGTTTTCTAAACGGGCCTAATTACGGCCGATTCTTCATCTGGGGTTCGTTCGATGGCACGACCAATGATCCGGTTGTATATCCCAACGGCACCAGCATTCAGAATCTGGAGAATCAGGTTCTGGGTCACACACCCTGACCAATGCACCCTGANNCACCCTGACCAATGCACCCTGACCAATGCACCCTGACCAATGCGCTCACCGGTACCACGCTGAGCAGTCTGCCGGACGGCACCACCGGGGCGGCTTATCCGTCGTTGACGTTTATGGCGTCGGGCGGCGCGTTTGTCCCGCCGTTCACGTGGTCGGCCACGGGGTTGCCGGCCGGGCTGACTGTGACAACGGCAAATTCTGTCGGGACGATTTCCGGCACACCGGCGCAGTCCGGCGCGTTTGACTTTACCGTCCAATTGAGTGATGTTTTGACACCACCCCGGACGGTGCAGTGGGGTTTTTCGATTACCATCAACTAACCAGTGCCTGTAAAATGAGACCAATTTTTTCCAGATTAACCAGGCGGCTTGATGGAGGATTATTATCAATTTTGCTTTTATTTGTTCTGGCCGGATTCCCGGTTGCGGTGCAAGCGACAGACTCCTTATATACCAGCCCCGCCACGGTTACAGGAACTCCGCCTAATGTTGACGCAACCAACTTTTACAACGCGGGGACTTGGAACATTTTTACCACAGATCGATTCACAACGGCGCATACCCTCAACTATACCAACATTGGAACCATGAATGGATCGGTCGGCTGGGAGTTTGATTGGGGCCCTGCGATTGCCGGAATGCGCAGTCCGTCGGCAAATTTCGTCAATAACAGCGCGAGCGCATCGGTTTACGGATCAGATTATTTGTGGGTGTCAGCCACCAACATCGTCAACAAGGGAACCCTCACTGCCAGCGCCAACGGTGAGATCAAATTGACCGGCACATCCGTGGACCTTCATCGCAGCTCGGTGGGGATTATGCCGATTGTGGGGATTGGCAACAGTGGCAATAGTGGCACAAATTTCACGCCCGATACGGCCATCTATGACCTGTATTGGGGGCAGACCAACATGAATTTCAACAGCGCGGCGACATGGAATGGGACAAAGGCCTCGTCGCCGCCGTTCTTCCTGGTAAGCGAGCCCTGTGGGGTATCAAATGCTACTGCTACAATCGGTTCGTTTATACCCGCCGTGTCTGATTCGGTCGAGACTTTGGGAGGCAGTTTGATGTTGTTAACCACCAACTCAAGTGGTTTGCCCAACGCGCCCATACCTTTCGCCACAAATAGATTCCGACAGGCTGTTTTCATTAACATTAACGACCCCAACATCACCGGTCAGGTCAGGTTCCTGCCCAATTCAAACCCTACAAATCTTTTCCAAACCGTTGCCGTGCGCCTGGAGACCATCTCCACAAATACGATCACGCTTTTGCCGGAGACGAGTGACATTTACCTCGTGGATACTTTGGCCTCTACCACCAATGGAGGGTTTGACACCAGCCTCATCTTGAACCCTTATGCCCAATGTTCGGGTGCAACATTTCGACCGGGTAATTATAGCCTGTCCCGGACGGAACCGTTCGAATTTGCCAACGGTTTTCCCGGGGTGGGGGTTCCCGCCGCCGACTTTTTATTCCTTGCCGACTTTACCAATGTTGTTGTAACCGCCAGGTATGCCGCCTATTCCGCGTTGGTGGAAAATATTGCTGCGACGTCCGTTGGCTCACTCACAAATCGCCCGGGCAAAGTTAGCATTTATGCGGGCAATCTGAATCTCTTCCAGACACGCATACGCGCTGAAATCGAGATTGTGATTCAGGCCACCAATCTCATTTCCAGCACCAACGCGGTCATGGATAGTCAGAATCTCAGTTACAACCTCGGCTCAACCAACGGCTTTTTGAACATTACCAATCTTGCGGTCCCGTATGTTAACCGGTTGCAGGGGACTGTTTCCGCCTGGAGTGGTGTTTGGAGCAATTCTGAGATGGTGGTAACCCTCAATAATTACGCGACCACCAACGGGTGGATAAGTTCCTTCCAGTTACCGTTGACCAATGCCGTTCAATACAACCTTTATGTCCTGCTGGTGGATGCCAGCCGGCTTTCTTCGCGGGTGCCGGTGATGGTTCAGGATTTAATCTTGCACAGCACCAACATCCTCGTCAGCGATTTCATGACCATTGCAAATTCATACCTCTTGGACGGGCGAAGCTTCACCCTTCAAGGCGGTCTGAATATTCAGACCCCCCAGCAGAATTGGACCTATGCCAATGCGCCAACCCTCCGCTATTTTACCAACAACGGCTCTCTTTCCATTCCCAACTCCGCGCATTTTGGAGATGATGGACCAACGAACTACCTGGAGTTCGTCAATAACGGGACCATTAGTGCCGGCGACCAAACGATCAACAGCGTTGACTTCCAAATTAATAATGGAACCGACCGCACGCTATATGGGAATTTCAGTTTAACCACCCAGACCGGCCGGTTAACGGGTGCCACAATTGTGTCCGGGGCTGACATTCAGTTCCAGGCCAACACCCTGCAAATCAGCCAATCCACACTTTCCGCCAATGACGCGCTGGATTTCACGGTGGTTGCCAATTTGTCCGATGGTGGCTTTGGCGCTGGCAACACTTTCTCTTGTTCAAATGGGTTCAATTTGTGGATCAAGCCGGCGACGGGTGGATTGTTGGGCACTACTATTTATGACACGGCTTTGGGTCAGGCCGAGGTTGACCATGTTTGGGCCGGCCAGGACTTTGGTGCCACGGTGACCGGTTATACGAACAATGCCGCCATCGGAAAACTGATATTGGACGCGCCGGGGTCAGGCTTTTTCCAATTCAACGGCGCCACTACCAGCAACGCGCTGTATGTGGACGATCTCGAATTGCGCGATTCCGCCACCAATTTCAATGGCAGCCAGGTCACTGCACTCGGCATTGGCCCCAACATGGTGATTTATTACGCCCAGGCGATGGTCAACGGCGTGTCCGTGGCTGAGAAGTTGAACCATCTGAACGGCAACCGGCTGCGCTGGGTGGCGGCTTATGCCGGCCATTTCAGCTCCACCAATATTGTTTATCCCAACGGCACGACCAACGGCCCCTTCAACGCCGCGCTGGCGCAAAGCACAACCATTGATTCCGACGGAGACGGTATTAACAATGCCTTCGACCCCACGCCGTTCTTTGTGTCCGGCGAGGTCAATCTTAAGTTGACGCTGACCAACAAGCCGCCGCTGACGGCGCTGATCACGTGGGACTCGATTCCGAGCGCGACCAACACCGTCTATGACCGGACCAATTTGGCGCTGGGCAACTGGCTGGTGTTGACCGGTTTTGTGTCGGCGGCCAATATACCGCCAGTGGGCGGCTGGCCGATAACGAACACCGTGGCTGATCCGGTCACCGGCCCCAGCCGGTATTACCGGGTGCAGGTGGATCCGAATTCAACACTGCTTTACGGTCCTTGAATTTAAGACCTTGGAGACTTGGGCATTTGAATTAAGTCGTTGAAATCTCGCGGATCATCCGCGATAACCTTGAGAACATTTATGCAAAAACTCACAAGCCTGAAGTTGAAAAACTTCGCGGGAAACACCGGCTTGATAAAGCTGGGTCTGGTGATTTTGGCCTGTTTCGCGGCGGAGGTTGGCAGAGCACAGTTTACCTTCGCCACGGCTGCAAATCTGTCCGGGTACTGGGACTCCGTTACGAATAATAATACCAGCGGCGGTCCTGAGGCTAATGCCCCCAAAATCGCCGGTTTCGCCAACAATGCGCCCCTTTGGTATCAGTGGACGGCCCCGGTTGACGGGGAAGTGGAACTCGACACCATCGGCAGCGTGGGCTATGCCGTTGTTACAAACACCTTTGTTGTAATGGGCGTTACAAACACCGTTGTTACAACAAACAGTGTCCTCATGGACACGGTGCTTGGGGTTTTCACGGGGACCAGTCTTTCCACGCTCAATCAGGTGGCGGCCAATGACGACCTTTTCCCCATCAACAGCTCAATTCCACAGGAATTGGGTCAAGATGGCCCTATGAATAGAACCGGCAGCGGCGATTACGCTTGGGCCGCCGGTCCCGGCGGCGGGCCGTGGTTTAGCTACATACAGCCTTACTACGGGCCCAGCCATCTTCGTTTTAACGCCAAGGCCGGGACGACTTACTACTTTGCGGTGGATACAAAAAGCTCGAAGGGATCCATTTTGCTTAATTGGGCCTACAAATCTTCGGGCGTCTTCCGTTTTGCCACCGAAGACGTGGACTATTGGACAGGGTTGCCGCTTTACCAGGCCGCCCAGACGGAAAGTACTTACCTGGTACATTATGTTCCTGTCGGCAATGCGGTGCTTTTCACCTACTATAATTACAACGTGCCGGGCTTACTGGTCACCGTCACCCGCGTCGCCGGCTCCAACGGGCGCGCCACGGTGGATTACCAGACGGTGGATGGCGCCAGCCTGCCGGTCTTGCCAATCAATGATGTGGGAGCGGTCGCCGGCGTTGATTACACACCGGTCAGCGGCACACTGGTCTTCGATGATTACGAGATGAGCAAGACCATTCTCGTTCCAATTATTGCTCCTACTGTCAATCGTCCTTATGGTTCGGGGGGCTACACGAATAACACGGCTTTTGGGGTGATGTTGTCAAATCCCCTGCTTGATCTGCATGAATATGAATCCGGCGCTGCCGCTCCGCCCCGCGTGGATCCCCGCTTCAGCCTCGCGCTGGTGAAGATTTTGAATGTGGGCGCCGATCCTTATGGGCCGGACATAATTACGGTGGTGTCAACGAATGCTACCACTCCATGGTTGGATCCACCGACGAACAGCATACCCAACCTCCAGACCAATTATCCCATAGTGATGCCGACCAACCCCATCGTCAGCTTTCAAAAGTGCAATTTCCGCGTTCCGGAAGACGTCAACGACCCGGCCAATCCCAAAGGCTATACGACGCCGGTCACCATTTATGTGGCGCGTTCCCCGACTGCCACCAACACCTCGGCGATTACTATGCATTACCGCGTCAATAATTTCGTTAACAGTGATGCAGATCCCAGCGAGGAGTGGAATAATTGGTTCCCCCTCCAGCCGGGCTCCGATTATGCCGTCCCCACGCCGCCGAATTTCGCGACAATTCTAGCGACCAATTCCGACTTTGACATGGTTCCTGTAGACGCGGGGCAGGGGGGCACCATCACTTTTCCCGCCAATGGCGTCGACGCAATTTACCAGCCCATCACCTTCACGGTCACCAATTCCACGCTCACGAAATTCAACCGGGATTTTAAAATCCAGCTTTATCAGATGATAACTGTTGGCGGTCAAACTGTGCCCGCCCTTGCCGGCATGGTCGCCGAAACCACCGTGACCATCATGTTTAACGACCAGCATCCGCCGGCCGGTTCGGTGGATGAATTATACAACCCGGATTTTGGCGACCGTCTGGCCTTGCCGCCCGCCATCGTGTTTGGCTTGCCGAGCGGCAATGGCATGCCTGGCGTGTCCGGTTTGGTGAACAGTCTGCTGGTCTTGCCCAACAATGAAACGCTCATCGCCGGTGACTTTCCCACTTACAACGGCAATTCAATCAACAGCATCGCGCTCGTTGACACCAACGGCGTTCTGGATTCATCGTTTGACCCCGGCTCCGGGCCTGACGACGGCCCCATCAATTCGGTGGCCTTGACTCCAGACAATAAGTTTGTCGTCGGCGGCAACTTCTCGTCGTTCAATGGCACGTCGTGCGGCTACGTTGCCCGGGTGAATGCCGATGGTTCGTTCGACATGGGGTTTAACGCGTCGGCGGATAATTACGTTCGGGCCGTCGCCGTCCAACCGGACGGCAAGGTGTTGATTGGCGGTGAATTTCAGAACGTCAACGGCGTGGCGCGCGATTACCTTGCCCGGTTGAACGCCGATGGCACCCTGGATACCACCTTCGATCCGGGCACCACCCTCAATGGTCCGGTCTATGCCATTGCATTGCCGGTCTTCAGTCTTGCAATCAACAACACTTCCAGCGGCGGCAGTAATGAGGTTGATCAAGCCGTCAACTTCGGCCTGGCCACCGCCGGTACGCTGACGGTTAATTATGACATGCTCGGACAACCCGACGATATGCGGGTTTTTTACGGGGATACAAATGTTGCTGCTGGCACCGGCATTTTGATTTACGATACCGGCCCGGTCAGTTTTACCGGAAGTTTCGTGCTCCCCTTTGGTCCGACCAACGGCCTGACCACCAACCTTATTACCATTGTCATGAATCAGGGCGGTGGACAGTTTGGCACCCTATGGTCGTACAATGCGACGGTTACTTTCGGTGGGGGCGGCGGGATAATGGTTGGCGGCGACTTCGATGTGAGCGGCCAAAGTTATGCCGATATTGCCCGCTTCACCGCCAATGGTTCGCTGGACACCACCTTCAGCCCCCTCTCCGGCGCCGATGACCTGGTTTACGCCTTGGGCTGGCAGCTTGACGGCAAGGTGGTGGTGGGCGGAGCGTTTACTCATTTAAACGGCATTGCTTACAACCGCCTGGCGCGGCTGAACCCGGATGGCAGCCTGGACACCACCAGTTTCTTCCCCGGACTGGGCGCCGACGACACGGTTAAGAACATCACGCTCCAGTTGGACGGCACGATGTATGTCGGCGGGCAATTCTCGTCGTTCAACGGCACGCACCGCCTCGGTTTCACCCGGTTGTATGCCAACGGCACGGTGGACACCACGTTCCTCGACACCGCTTACAACCAGTTTGCCGGCCTGAAGAAGATTTATTCCGACGATACCCCGGCGGTCTATGCCTCCGGCGTCCAAAGCGATGGCAACGTGATCATTGGTGGAACATTCTATCAGGTGGGCGGCGGCCAGGCGAGCGCCAGCGTCCGCAATTATTTGGACGATCATCTGGGGATACCGGAAGGTTTCGGCGACCCGAACTTGTGGGTTGAACCCAAAACGCGCGATGGCGTTCGCAACCGCCAGAGCATCGCCCGTTTGATTGGCGGCTCGACGCCGGGACCGGGCAACATCAGTCTGTCGCCGCCCTATTCGGCCAACCGGAGCCAGCCCTCCAAATCCGTGTACTTTGTGCGGACCAACGGCGTGTTGGGGCCGGTTTCAGCCAACTTTTCCGTCCAGCCGGGCACGGCCCAAAGCGGCGCGGATTACTTGTATGACGGCCCGCCGCCCCTGTTCTGGATCGCCTGGCGTTTCACCACCTCGACCCAAACCCGCTTGCGCAGTGATGGCCTGTTTGGAGGCAATGGCTCGTTACGGGATGTCTTCGCCCCTTTGTCTCAGACGGACTCGTTAATTAGCAGCAATTCGTTCGTCACGCTCAGCATCAGCAAAAACCCCTTGATGTTGGGCGACCTCAATGCCCAGTTCCAACTGGCCAACCCGAGCGGGGCTGATGAATTTTATCTCGGCGGCCAGAACATTCCGCTCGGCGCCGCACTGGGGGTGTCCGCGGCGCCGTTCGCGCTGATTGATGACTCGAAAAATTCCGGCACGTTCGGATTTTTCTCTTCCCTTTATGTGGCCACCAATATCATCACTTCCATCGAAGTGGTTCGGAGCAATGGCGTTTACGGCACGGTGTCCATGCGTGCTTTCGCCACCAACGGAACGGCCATTGTGGGCATAGACTACATAGGCCTCACCAACAAGCTTGTCTCAATCTCAGCGAACAATGTCAGCAATTTCTTCACGGTTACAAATATACTCAACGGCTTGAGTTCCACGAACTTTCTGGAAAAGACCGTCTTTCTCCACTTGAACCCCCCCCTCAGCGCACCCGTTGATGGCAATGCGACGATTGGAATATCCAACGCGGTGCTCCGCCTCATCAACCCCAATTTCCGGGGTTATTTGACCCTCAGCGCCACCAATTACATCGGCAGTGAAAGCGCCGGCTTCATCACCTTTGTGGTCAATCGCGTCGCCGGCAGCGCCGGCACCCTTACTGTCCAATACTTCACCACCGATGGCCCAACGGCAACCAACAGAGTGGATTACTTCGGCGCGACGAACATCCTGAATTGGAACAGCGGTGACGCTTCGTCGCGCACCGTCTCTATCGCGCTCACAAACCCCGGCGTCGTTGGTCCCATTAAACAATTTCGGGTTTCCTTGTTCAATCCCACGCAGAATGGCACGTACCAGCCGGCGCTGTTCTATGTCGGCAACCCTCCCACCAATTCCATCACCAATGCCACGCTGACGATCACCAACGACAACAGCTACGGCGTGTTCCAGTTCAGCGCGCCCAGTTATGTCGTCCGCGAAGATGGCGGCTATGTCACCATCACCGTCCTTCGCACGGGCGGCATCGCCGCCCCGGTCTCTGTCAGATATTACACCAGAAATGGCAGCAACACGGTGGCTGGCGTCAATTATGTTCCCACCAGTGGCGTGCTTAACTTTGTCGCCAACCAAACTGCTGCCAGCTTCAACGTGACGATTACCAACATCGGTGCGCCGGAAGGCACCAATGCGTTCAATTTCAATGTGAGTTTGACCAATGCGGTCAACGCGGTGTTGGGTTCGCCGAGCAATGCCGTCGTCAACATTTTGGATGCCAATTATTACATCTGGCCGCCCGGCTCGCCGGACGGCTCCTTTACTCCGGGCATGAACGGCGACGTGCTGGCGCTCGCGTTGCAACCCAACGGACAAATTCTCGCGGGCGGCAACTTCACATTCGTCAATGGCGTTCCTGAAAATTGCATCGCCCGGTTGAACGCCGATGGCTCGCTGGACAGAGCCGGTTTCCTCAACGGCTATTCCGGCGCCAACGGCGCCGTGCAGGCCGTGGTCTGTCAGACGGATGGCCGCGTGATTATCGGCGGCGCGTTCAACAACGTTGATGGCACTGCCCGCAATCGCATCGCCCGCCTGATGACCGACGGTTCCCTGGACACCAGCTTTAGTCCCCCGGGTGGAGCGAGTGCTCCGGTTTACGCGCTGGCCGAAACCTTCGTTAATGGCGCGAGGGAAATTTACGTTGGCGGCGCGTTCAACATCATCAGCGGCGGCGCCAGCCCCAACCTTGCCCGCCTCAACGGCGGCAGTACGAATTCTGCCGGCGGCTCGCTGGACACGTCTTTTGCCACCGGTTCCGGCCCCAACGGCGCGGTCTATGCCATTGCCGTTTATCCCGCCAACTCGCCGTTCGCGGGCAAATTGCTGGTCGGCGGCGCGTTCGCCAGCATCAATGGTTTTGCCCTGGGCCATGTCGCGCGGATGAATGGCGACGGGTCCGTGGACACCAACTTCGACTTGAATTTGGGGGCCAATGACACCGTTCGCGCCATTGCCATTCAAAGTGACGGCCGCATCCTCATTGGCGGCGACTTCACCAATGTCAATGGGACCGCCCTGAACCGTATTGCCCGTTTGAACAGCGACGGTTCGTTGGACACCAATTTTACAGCCAACGTTACAAACAACGCCGATGCGGGCGCCAATGGCTCCGTGCAAGCCATTGCCGTGCAGGCCGACAATCGGATTGTGCTGGTTGGCCAGTTTACCTCGGCCAATGGCGTCACCCGCAACCACATCACCCGGCTGATGCCCAATGGCGCCGTGGATCCGACGATCAATTTCGGCGACGGCGCCAATGGCGCCATTGACGCGCTCCTCATTCAGCCCGCGTATCAAATGTTGGTCATTGGCGGCGGCTTTACGCAATTCGATGATCAGCCGCGCGCGCACATCGCCCGGATTTATGGCGGTTCGGTGATCGGTTCCGGCTTGCTGCAATTCACCTCGGCCGCGTATCAGGTTGACGAAAAGGGCGGACAAGCCCTTGTCACAATCCGGCGCACGGGCGGCACCAGCGGTCCCAATCCCGATGGCTCGGGTAATATTTCCGTCAACTTTGCCACGACGAGCGGTGGCTCGGCGGTGGCGGGCGTGAATTACACTGCGGTTGCCACCAACGTCAACTTTCCGCCGGGCGAGGTTCTGGAAACGGTGGCCGTTCCGGTGATGGACGATGGAGTTGTTACCCCCGACTTGACGGTGAATCTGGCGATTTCAAATCCAACGCCGCCGGCGGGGATGGGACTTCAACCCACAGCCGTGCTGACCATCATTAATGATGACAGCGCCGTGAGTTTTTCAGCCGCAAATTATTCGGTCAGCAAAAATGTTTTGACTGGTTTTGCGCCGATTGATGTCATTCGTTTGGGAACCACCAACGGCACCTGCTCGGTGGACTTCGTCACCACCACCGATGGTTCGGCGGTGCCGGGTGTGGATTTCTATCCGACCAACACCACCATCACGTTCAATCCGGGAGACACGGACAAGCAGATTCAAGTTCCCATCATCAACAATAGTCTGCCGGAAGGCTACCGGACGGTGATATTCGCGTTGAACAATGCGGTCAACACCGCCTTGGTCAGCCCCTCGAACGCCACGCTCACCATCATTGACACCGTCTATGCCCCGGGTCAGTTGAGCTTTTCGACGACCAATTACACGGCCTACGAAAGCGATGGCAACGCCTACCTAACGGTGGTTCGCACCAACGGAACATCCGGCACTGTCACGGTGGCTTACAACACCGTTGCGGGCACGGCCTTGCCGGGGTTGAATTACGTCACCACCAGCGGCACCTTGTCCTTCAATAATGGAGATGCCAGCAAGACGTTCGCCGTGCCGCTCGTTAACAACAACATCGCGCAGGGACCGGTAAGCCTGTCAGTGGTGCTGTCAAATCCAAGCAGCGGCGCGGTGCTCATCGCCCCCACCAACGCGACCTTGACCCTTTTGCATACGAACATTGGCGTGGCCTTCGTCAATGCCACCAATTATGTGAGGGAGACAAACGGGTTGGTTCCGATATTTGTCCAGCGGTTCGGCGGCGCCAGCAGCAGCGTTCAAGTCAACTATGCCACCGCCAACGGCACGGCGGTGGCCGGAGTCAATTACACCGCTGTCAGCGGCAGCCTGACTTTTAACGCCGGCGAAACCTTGAAGACGATTTCACTTCCGCTCCTTTATGATCCGCAAGTCACCGGCAATTTGGCGCTCACCATGAGCCTTTCCAGCCCCAGCGCGGGCGTTCAACTGGCAAGCCCGAGCAACACGGTCATTGTGGTGCAGGACGCCGACGCCGGCTTGAGCTTCCTCAACCCGGCCTCCAGCGTTTACAAAAACGCGGGCAGCGCGGTCATCACCGTTGTTTGCTCCAACCCCGGGGTCGAACCACTGTCTGTGCATTATTCCACGACCAACGGCACCGCGATCGCCGGCGTGGATTACACGGCCACCAGCGGCACGCTGGTCTTCACCGGCGGCGTTGGAACGAACACCTTCAGCGTGCCGATTCTCACCAACTCGTTCGTGAATGGCAACCACACCTTCACCGTCAGCCTGTCCAATCCCACGCCGCCCGGACAACTCGTGTCGCCCAGCAACCAGGTCGTGACCATCATTGACAGCAACTCCGGCTTGAGCTTTTCAAGCCCAACCTACACCGTGCTCAAAACGGGCGTGGCGGCGACGATTACAGTTTTGCGCATTGAAAACACCAACACGGTGTCTTCCGTCAACTTTGCCACCGCCAACGGCACTGCTGTCGCCGGCTTGGATTACATTGCGACCAACGGCACGTGCGTTTTCACCAATGGCGAAACCAGCAAGACCTTTTCCGTGACCGTGATTAACAACACAGTTGTGCAACCGGATAAAACCGTGCTGCTGCAATTGTCCAATCCGGTCAATGGCATCCTCATTGCGCCCTACGCCGCCACACTGACCATCCATGACACCAGCGGCAGCTCCGTGGTTCCGGCGGGTTCCACCCTGATTTCTGAATCCGGTCCGACCAACGGCATCATTGATCCGGGTGAAACGGTTGCGTTGTTGTTCGCCTTCCGCGACGCCGGTGGCAACGACGTGACCAACCTGTATGCCACGTTGCTCAACATCAATGGCGTCACCAATGCGTCACCATCCACGCCGAAGTACTATGGCTACCTGACCGTCGGCGGTCCTTCGGCTTCCCAGTCATTCTCCTTCAAGGCCGTTGGCACCAACGGCCAGCAAATTGTTGCCACTTTCAAACTGCAGGACGGCACCAACAACATCGGCACCAACAGCTTCACCTACACGCTGGGAACTTCGATAAACACGTTTGCCAACACCAACCTCATTATCATCAACGACCATGCGATCGCCTCGCCGTATCCGTCCACCATCAACGTCAGCGGTGTTGGTGGTTTGTTGATCAAAGCCACCGTTACCTTCGTCAATCTGACTCACTCCTGGCCTGCGGACATTGACGCGCTGCTGGAATCGCCGTCCCAGCAAAGCGCATTGCTCATGGCCCATGCGGGCGGCGGCTACGCTGTTAATGGCGTTACGCTCACCTTTGATGACGCCACCAACTACCCCTTCTTGACGAACGCCGCCCAGATTGTTTCCGGCACCTACAGACCCACGGCATTCATCCTGAGCCCCGCGTTCTCCCCGCCCGCGCCGGCCGCCCCGTATGCCACGAATTTGTCCGGTCTCTACGCTGGCAATCCGAACGGCACCTGGTCGCTGTTCGTGATTGACGACGCGGCGATCAACGACGGCGCTATTTCCAACGGCTGGTCGCTCACTCTGATCACCTCCAGCCCCGTCGGCTCGGTGGCGGATGTCGGCATTTCAATGACGGCCTCGCCCAGTCCGGCATCGGTTTCCAACAATTTGACCTTCCTCATCGCGGTTACAAATTACGGGCCATCGCCTTCCGCCGGCGTGATCGTGACGGATGCCTTGCCGGGCGGGGTGACCTTTGTTTCAGCCACGGGCTTATTTACGCACAATGGCGCGGTCTTGACGTGGAACGTCGGTTCGCTCGCCACCAATGCTGGCACTACGCTCTCGCTGGTCGTGCTGCCCACCAATTCGGTTGTTTCCCTCACCAATTCCGCCGTTGTCGGTTCCACGACTTCCGACCTCAACCCCGATGACAATTCGGCTTCCATCGTTGTCACCGTCGGGGTCGCGCAACCGCCGCAATTCGGAAGTTTGGTGGTCTCCAACGGCACGTTCCAGTTCACCATCACCAGTGGGGCGAACCAGACCAATGTCATCCAGGCCTCCACCAACCTCATAAACTGGATCCCGATTTACACCAACGTCGGCTCATTCACCTTTACAAACACGATTGATCCGAACTATCCATTCCGCTTCTATCGCGACCTCATCCTTGGGCCGTAACCCGCCCGCGAGCCGATGAAAGTCTGCGGTCTGACTGGCGGTGTGGGCATGGGCAAATCCACAACCGCCCGGTTTTTCCGCGAACGCGGCGCACAGGTGGTGGACACCGACGAACTCGCGCGGCAGCTCGTCCAGC
>PMOA01000059.1:286-546 GCA_003161635.1 Limisphaerales bacterium | reverse complement strand
TGGCGCAAGGAAAACCGCGCGCTCGCCGTCGTTGTAATTCCGCTGCTGTTCGAGACCCGGGCCGAATCGCATTTTGACAAAATCATTTGCGTCGCCTGTTCCGCCCCAACCCAGCGCCAAAGGCTGCTGAGTCGGGGGTGGACGCCGGAGCAAATCGAACAGCGCCTGGCCGCGCAATGGCCGGTTGAACAAAAAATTTCCCGCGCCGATTTCGTTGTGTGGACCGATGGCGCGCTAGATGCGCACGCGCAGCAGCTCGA
>PMOA01000059.1:0-269 GCA_003161635.1 Limisphaerales bacterium | reverse complement strand
ATAGTGAGCCGACTCACGTCGGTTGCTACGATGAGAGGATGTTTTTAGACAGTCTCTGACGCGCTGCCATCCTGTCCGCGGGTTGTTGGAGTTCATGCCAATTCCCAGAGACAATCGGTGCAATGGGTAGGGCGGCGCTGTCCACCCTCCGTAGCAGAGCTACTGCGGAGGACGGGCTGCGCCGCCGGGTATGATGGCCGCGCATACGCCTTCGCTTTGCTTCAGCGCGACAAGGCAGCGCGGCCCTACCGTCTGGAATTGGTGCCGAT
>PMOA01000125.1:35930-42981 GCA_003161635.1 Limisphaerales bacterium | reverse complement strand
GCAATTTGGCAACGGCCATGAGCCGAGAATCTACAGCCGCGAAGAAACGGCGAAAATGTTGGGTAACAAGACGCCGCGCTACGTTGACCTACTTTGCAGGCGCGGCCTACTCCAAAAATTCACCCCGAAGGGGAATTGCCGAGCCATCGGCGTTTATTCTGAGTCTCTTATGGCTTTTATCGCGCAGCAACGCTGCTGACACGCTGCGCTATCCGCGAACGATACGGCCACTTCAGGTAGTCATCTGCTCTCGACAAACAACCATGCAATCGGGATTTTAAGTGCGCGGGCGATGGCCTGTGCTTCGTAATCCATAACGTAACGTGACTGGTTCTCAATCCGCGAGACCGCTGACCGGTCGATCTGGATGCCCTGCGCTGCCAACCTCCCGGCCAGATCTTCTTGAGAAACGGTCGGAGAACATTTGCGGCGCGCTTCTCGCACTCGATTGCCGATAATATTCCGCCGCTTTGCCTTGATTGTTTTCTTCATTGCGTGTGGGTTCCACACGCTTGACTTTTAACGGAATCAGGCTCGTAATGTGTGTGAAGTTCACACGCGCCAACAGTTGGGAATTTCGATGAAAAAACCCGACAAATCTCAGACCAGCGAGCGCAAGGCCCAGAAGCCGTTGCCAACCCACAAGGAGCTTGTCCCCCAAATCGCCGAGGAGAACCGGGCATATTTCGATAAGAAGGACGCCGCGACGGGGCCAAAAATGGGAAAAAAGAAATACCCACATCAATACCCACACCCCGAAGCGGCTCGGTCGCCAATCATGACTTCCGAAACGGGAACAACGCACGAAGAACAGACCGCGATAGACGCAAAAACGGTGCGGCGATTACTAGGCAAAAACAAAGCATTTAGATTGCTGAAAGATTTTGGTGCGCCAATTTTGGTGACCGTCCTAATAGCCGGACTGGTTGTGGAATTTGGTTATATTGGCGTTTCGATACTCAATGATGTGGCAAAACACCCCGCAAAACCGGCGGCTCCGAATTTGGGGTTTGATCGGTTTGAAGAGTATGATGCTGCAAAAAAATTCATACAGGCACAATATCCGGGGGCGCAAAGTTTTTCCGATTGCGACGGTTCCACGGTCGTGGCCAGCTTCGCCGGAGACGGATACTGTTCCGTTACCGTTGCCGTGAGCGGCGTGAACGGCTTCAATGCGCCAATACGGATATTTCTTGCCCTTGCCGTAGATGGTGGCTTCAAAACGCCGATGCTTGATGACTTTCGGAAATCTCATTTTCTTTATTTCAGATTCGGCCAAAATCTGTGCGGAATCTGTGCGGGTGTCAACCATATACCCAATTTCATTGGTGAAAATGGTGCGTCCGGCAGGACTCGAACCTGCAACCTTCTGATCCGAAGTCAGAAGCTCTATCCAATTGAGCTACGGACGCGTAGGGGGCATTGTGCCGGTTTTGCCGCGGCGATAAAGCGGATTCGCGCGTCAGTTGACTTGGCGGGCGGGTTTGTTAGCGTGGCGCAACGCATGGCAATAAAGCCGTTTTCACGTCTTGTTAAAATTTTGACCGGCGTTTACACCGGCGGGGAAGTCGGACTCAGCCGGCTCGAACGGTTCGCGCACTTTTGCGCACTCGTCATCAGAAGTTTCGTGCGCAACCGCTGCTTCGTCCGCGCCTCCGCGTTGTCCTACACCACGCTGCTGGCACTCATCCCCCTGCTTGCGGTGGCCATCAGCGTCACCAGCAGCCTGCTCAAAAGCGAAGGAGAGGAAAAAATCTACCAGGCGATTGACCGGTTCGTGTCCAACGTCATTCCACCCGCAACGCTCGACACCAACGGCCCGGCGGTTTCGCTCAATCTCAGCCCGGGCCTGTCGGTCGTCTTGACGCCGACGAATTCCGAAGCCGCGGGAACAAACATGATTGCCGGTTCAGCCGGCGAAACAAACACTTTGGCGGGGTTCACAGACGCACGCGTCGTCGGCGCGCAAAAGGAGGCGGCCCGGCGCATCCATGAATTCGTGCAAAACACGCGTAGCGGCACGCTCGGCACCACCGGCGTGATTCTCCTGATCATCGTGGCCATCTCCCTGCTGGGCCGCATCGAGGAGACGTTCAACGACATTTGGGGCGTGACGCGAGGACGCAACTGGCTGCGCCAGGTCGAGCTTTACTGCACGACCATCATGCTCGGCCCGTTGCTGCTGGTCACCGCGGTCGGGCTGGTGGGCGGCGGGCGGTTCCAGAGCGTGAAATATTTCATCGAGCAAACGCCGTTCATCAACGGTTTCATCTTTCAATTCCTGCTGTTCGTGGTCCTGTGGCTGACGTTCGCGCTGATTTATCTGCTGGTGCCGAACACGAAAGTCCGCTTCAGCGCGGCGCTGGTCGGCGGCATGGTGGGCGGTTCGCTGTGGCACTTGAACAACGTCTTTGGTTCCCTCTATGTTTCCCGCGTCGTCACCAACAGCAAAATTTACGGCAGCCTCGGCCTCGTGCCGGTGTTCATGATCGGGCTTTATTTTTCGTGGGCAATCCTGCTGTTCGGCGCGCAGGTCGCCTATGCGTTCCAGAACCGCCGGGCGTATCTGCAGGACAAACTCGCCGAAAACGTGAACCAGCGCGGACGTGAATTCATCGCGCTACGGCTGATGACGTGCATCGGCCAGCGCTTTCAACGCTGTCTGCCGCCGGTCACCATCCAGGAGATGTCCACCGAACTCGGCATCCCGACCAAACTCCTGCAACAGGTTTTGCAAACGCTCCTCGCCGCGCGGCTCGTCACTGAAATCGCCGGCGCCGAACCCGCCTACGCGCCCGCGTGTCCGCTCGATTCGATGAATGCCCACCACATTCTGCACGCCATGCGCACCGGCGGCGGACAGGAACTGCCTTCGCAAAATGAACCGGTGCGCGCGGAAGTTTACGGCGAATTTGCGCGCATCGAGGAAGCTGAGCGGCAGGCCGCCGCGTCCGTGACGATGCTTGCGCTGGTCAATCGCGCCCAAGCCCGGCTCGAAATCGCCGCGCCACCAACCACTGAGTCTTCATCGTCCTCGTCGCCTGCCGCGGCGAAGCACAGCGAAGACAGGTCGTCCTCGTTCTCGAAAAGTGACGAACCGCCGGGACGAAGGACGAGGATGAAGCCAAAGAGCCGTCGGGCGTAATTGAAGAGGTTCACACTGCTGCGAAGTCTCCCGATATCGAAGCGCCGCAACAACCAATCTCTGCTAAAGGAGCAAAGTCGGTGGCAGACTCGAATATTGCGCCGATTTCGCCAACCGCAACATCTTCAACCGACGCCAACGAAAGTTTTCCCTTGTGATCATTGGCGTTCCCAAGGAAATCAAAGCGCAGGAATATCGCGTGGCGAAGCGCACGGCTTGAAGTGGTCGGCAGCGGTGATGTGGCGGAGCGCCGATCTCTGAATCGGCGTGAACAAATTCAACAACGAACATTCAACCCGAACATCGAAGGGTTTGCGATCAGATGATCGCGGGTAACTTGGATGTTGGATGTTCTTCCGCCCCACGCCGAATCGGAGTTCGGCGCTCCCATCACAATTTCCCAATAAACCGCTTCAGCCGCGCCATCGCTTCCTTGAGATTTTCCATGCTGGTCGCGTAGGCGCAGCGGACAAAGCCTTCGCCGCACCCGCCGAACGCCGTGCCGGGCACCACCGCCACTTTTTCCTCGTGCAGCAATTTCAGCGCAAAGTCCTTCGACTTCAGGCCGAACCTGGCCACGCTGGGGAATGCATAAAACGCGCCGAGCGGACGGTGACATTCAATGCCCATGTCTTTGAACGCCGCAGCAATGAAATTCCGCCGGCGACGATACTCATCCGCCATCTCGCCGATGTCCGATTCCGGCCGGGCCAAAGCCTCAATGGCGGCCTTCTGGCCCATGGAAGAGGCGCAGAGCATCGTGTATTGATGAATTTTCATCATCGCCTCGATCAGCTCCGCCGGGCCGCAGGCGTAGCCGAGGCGGAAACCGGTCATCGCCCATGCCTTCGAAAAACCGTGCAGGAAAATCGTGCGGTCGCGCAGGCCGGGCAGGCTCACGATGCTCGTGTGCGGCGAATCGTAGGTCAGCTCACCGTAAATTTCATCGGTGATGACGATGAGGTCGCGCTCGCGGGCGAACGCAGCGATGTCCTCCAAATCCTGCCGGCCCATGATGGCGCCGGTGGGATTGTTCGGGAAATTTAGCATCAACACCTTCGTTTTGGGCGTGACCCTGGCCTCCAGCATCGCGCGCGTGAGGCGGAATCCGTTCTCCGGCTTCGTCTCGACGGCCACCGGCACACCCTGCGCGAACAGGATTGTTGCCCGATACGACACATAGCAGGGTTCGTGATAAAGCACTTCGTCGCCGGGAGTGACGAGCGCACGCAACGCCAGGTCGAGCGCCTCGCTGACACCGACGGTGACGAGGATTTCATTTTCCGGGTTGTATTCCGCGCCGAATTTTTTGCCGACGTATTTGGCCAGCGCCTGGCGGAGTTCGAGATAGCCGTAATTGCTGGTGTAATGCGTCACGCCGCGTTCGAGCGCAAACATCGTGGATTCCCGCACGTGCCAGGGCGTGTCAAAGTCCGGCTCGCCAATGCCCAGGCTGATCACGTCCTTCATCGTGCTGACGATGTCGAAGAGGTCGCGGATGCCCGAGCGCGGGATATCGCGCACCGTCGCGTTGATGCGGTTACGGAGCGACACTGAGTCTTTCTTCTGCATGGCCGGATTCCATCAACACGCCGAGGCGCTTGTAGGTTTTGAGCATGAAATGGGTGGACGTGGAGAGCACGCCTTCGAGTGGCGACAGCCGTTCGCTGACGAACGCGGCCACTTCGCGCAGGTTGCGGCCCTCGACGAACAACAGCACATCGTAGGTGCCGCTCATGAGATACGCCGAGCGCACTTCGGGAAAACGGCTGATGCGTGCGGCGACGGTGTTGAAACCGCCTTCGCGCTGGGGCGACACCTTGACCTCGATGACGGCCGTGACCGTGTCAAGACCGAGCTGGTCCTCGTTCAGGATGGCTTGGTAACCGCGGATGACGCCGCGCTTTTCGTAATCGGCGATGCGCCGGTTCACCTCCGCGACGGGGAGGTTCAGCATCTTGGCGATGTTTTCGCGCGACTCGGTCGCATTGGCCTGCAAAATTTTCAACAGTTCATCCATAATTCACCTCGGGGTGAGACGGACGGCAAAGTAGCGGCTAAGGAGGGATTGGTCGAGCGAGAATGCAACCGTTTGTAGTCCCGTCCAAAGCCAGCCGGATTAACGGCTCAGCACCGGCAGACCCGAAAGTTGTTATGGCAGGGAACTGATGCCATTTTGACGTTTGACTGCGTCAATCCTGTGGCGCCAGCTTTTGCAGCGCCGGTTTTTCGCGCAGGCGCAGGATATAATACACCACCGGCGTTGCCACCAGCGACAGCAACACGGAGATGCATAGCGCGCCGATGACCGCGATGGCCAGTGGCCGGAGCATGTCCGCGCCCGCCCACCGTAGTCAGGTAAAGATGATAATTTCCTCCATCATTCCGGCGGGCGCGAAGAGATTGTTTTTCGTCAGCGCGTCGCTCACGTCAGTCAGACCGAGGCCGGCGGCCTGCAATTTCAGCGGATCAACGACGACGTGATATTCCGGCGTGCGACCGCCGGTGATGGTCGCGCCGTTACAGCAGGTTCAAGAATTTGCCCGCTTCGCCGGTTTGTGCGGAAACGCGAAAACAAAAATTACCATCAGCACCACCAAAGCCGCCGAAGCGGAATAGCGGCTCATGGCCAAGCCGCCTTCGTCCCTTGGCTTGTCCAGAAAGTCGCCAACGACCGCACCCAGCGGACGCGTCAGGATGAATGCCGGCCAAAACAGCAGGGTGTGAGATATTTTTGTGAAATAATAGATTGTGGCAATGACGGCCAGCAGGCCGCCGAACACGAAAATCCCCCCGCCGTAGCCGATGCCCGCCGTGTCGGCCGTCCAGTCGCCGAGAGCCGTGCCCAAAGTTTGTGAACACATGATGGTCACCCAATAATACATTTCAGACTTCGGGGAATTTACCGTATCCACCGCGACTGAACCAAGGTTGCGCTTCCAAATCCAGAGGGAGGCCATCAGCATCACCAACAGGATGGTTGTTCCTCCGGCATAGCCTATCCCCAGCGACCGGTCCACAAGATCGGCCAAAGTAGTCCCTACGGTCGTGGTGGCAACAATCGTTACCCAGTAGATCACCGGATGAAATTGTTTGGCCCTGACCTGAATGATCACGGCGGCCACAAAGATCACGGAAAAAATTCCCGTGCTCAATAGATAGCCAAGGTTCATTGACATCGACAGCGTGTCGCCGCCCGTCTCGCCCAACGTCGTCGCCAGAACTTTTATGACCCAGAAAACAAAAGTGACCGCCGGCACTTTACTGAATATCTCTTGCTGATCTTCTTTGTTCATGGATTTGTTTTTTCATTTGTAGCCGCACTTCTAACAATGGAAACCGAACGGTGACGGTTGTCAGTTTGGACGGCTCGGACGTAATGGTGATGGTTCCGTTGTGCGCGGAAACAATCCATTGCACGATGCTCAAACCGAGGCCGCAGCCGTCCACCGTTTGGCTGTGCGCCGGATCACCGCGAAAAAAAGGGTCGAAAACTCGCGGTAAAATTTCCGGCGGAATGCCCGGCCCGGTGTTGGCAATGGTGAATTCGGCCGCGTCGTTTGTCCGGCGCAAACCCATCGTCACCCGGCCTTGGGGCTGGTTGTATTTCACGGCGTTGTCGGCCAGATTCAGCAACAATTGACGCAGACGATGGCGGTCGCCGCGCACCGTGATTTCTTCGCAGGCGGCCAGTTCCACCTGAATGCCCTGCGGTTCGGCAAGGATTTGCGCGTCGGCAAAATTGTCGCGCACCAGTTCGTCCAATCGCACCGGTTCCAGTGTCAACGTGATTTGTCCCGCGTCGGCCTTGGCCAGCAGCGTGAGGCCGTCCACGATGCGCGCGAGGCGGCGCAATTCATCGAGCAGGCTGGCGGCGCGTTCGCGCTCGGCGGCGGAAAGCGATTC
>PMOA01000125.1:0-35915 GCA_003161635.1 Limisphaerales bacterium | reverse complement strand
TCGCTCAAATTAAACGCGCTGATTTTTTCGGCAGCTTGTGTGAGCCCGGCAACCGGCGCGAGGGACTTTTTCATGAGCCACCAGCCGCCGCCAACGCTCAACAGCACCGCCGGCACGCCGCACCACATCACGATGCCGGTCACGTCCTCAAACAGGTCCTCGTCAATGGCCTGTTCCGTGTGGTGACGTTCGGGATGTCTCCGCGCGCGTTCACGAGGTTCGATGATGATCTGGTAATACAGCAGGACGCCCATGATCATCAGCGCGACGAACATGACCGCCGCATACCACAAACTGAGCCGCGTGCGGATGGTCATGGCTGTTCTTTCAACAGGTAACCCGCGCCGCGCACGGTGTGGAGCAGCTTGGGTTGAAAATTGGTGTCAATTTTTTCGCGCAGTCGCCGGATGTAAACGTCCACGAGATTGGTGCCGGGATCGAAATCGTAGTCCCAGACTTTTTCGAGAATCATCATGCGTCCGCAAAGGCGGCCGGGTGAGCGCATGAGAAATTCCAGCAGGCGGTATTCCCGCGCGGTCAGTTCAATCTCCGCTCCGCCGCGTTGCGCCCGGTGCGTGACCGTGTCCAGCGTGAGATCGGCCACGCGCAGCACGGTGGACTTGTTTTCGCCGCTCCGCCGCGTCAGCGCCCGCACTCGCGCGACAAGTTCGGCCAGTTCAAACGGCTTGGGCAGATAATCGTCCGCACCGGCGTTCAGGCCCTCGACGCGTTCGTTGACTTCGCCGCGCGCGGATAACAGCAGGACCGGTATCATGCTTTTGCGTTCGCGCAACTGGCGCAGCACGCTCAAGCCGTCGCGGCCGGGCAGCATGATGTCGAGCACGATGCCGTCGAACGGCGTGGTCCGCGCCGCAGCCAGGGCGTCGTCGCCGTTGTGGCAGACATCCACGGCAAAGCCTTCGGCCTGCAGCGCCTTGCGGACAAACGATGCCGTCTTCTTTTCGTCTTCAACGACCAGCACGCGCATGCGCCGACTTTGAGGAAGTGTCACCGAACCGTCAAGAACCGCGGTTAGATGAACGGTTGATCCGGTTATTTCTCCATGCCGTACACGAGAATTTTGAACGTGCCGGGAATCATCTTTGGGCGCTGACGAGGCGATCCGGCAGCCTGCTCCGGCTGCGGCTCAAACTGGGCGGTGGGCAAATAAATTTTGTGCGTCTTGGGGTCGAGCGCCATGGTCCGCGCGCCTCGTTCCGTTGTCAGTGTTTGCACGACGGTGAGTTTGTCCGGCGGGTCTTCACGCGCAATCGTGGTCGTACCGTCGCCGCACGAAGCAAAGGCGAGTTGAGTTCCCGGATCAAAGGCACTTCCATCCACGCCCTGCCCAATCGGCACGGTGGCGACGACTTTGCCGCTGGTGCTGTCCATCATTACCATCAGTTTGTTGCCGCAACCGAGGAACAGCCGGTGGTGTTTCACGTCAATCGCAATGCCCGAAGCTTCCTCGCCCGGCGCAATCGCCCAATGATTCGTGACCGAGTGCGTTCGGGTGTCAATCACGGCGACTTCGCTTTTGTCTTCGAGGTTGTTGAAGACGCGATGCGCTCCGGGATCGGCCTCCGCGAATTCCGGTTTGCCGCCGAGCGGAATCGTGGCGACAACTTTGCCCGATTTCGCATCAATCACCGTCGCCGACTGGCCGCGTCCGTTGAACGCATAAACTTCATTTTGTCCCGGCTCAAAAAAAATCGCGTCGGGATTTGTGCCGGTATCCACTTTGGAAAGTGTCTGCAAGGTTTTCAGGTCAACGATGCTCACCTTGTTTTCGCGACCATTGCTGGTGAATCCGCGATTCAATTTTGGCGCTACAGCGATGCCATGAACGCCGGGCGTATTCGTGATTTCGCCGGCAACCTGATCTTTGGCGAGGTCAATGACCACAACTCTGGCCGCGTGCGAGACGTAAAGGCGTTGCGCTGCCGAATCCACAGTGAGGGCATCCCAGCCGCCGTCACCGCCAACGGGAATTTCCTTGATTAAATGGTAAGGCCCGTCGGCGCGGCAAACCGCGACGGTCAGGCTGAACAGAACCGGCAATAGAATTTTTTCCATAGAGTGATTGGGTTAATTGAATTTATCACAACAACTTTTGCTCCTTGGCGCTCCCGGCGTCAACCATCAAAGGCCGGGACACTTGCAGCGCCCGGCCTTGATTGTCTGGCGACGTCAATGGTTTAGTCTTTGTCTTTGGCCTTTTCCCCGGCCGTTTCCTTGGCTTCACTTTCCGCCGCTTCCTTCTCCACGGAAACCACGTCGCCGGTGATGGCGTCCACATTCACTTCCGTGATGTCCTTTGTATCCGGCGTGGTGATGTCAAACGACCAGATCAACTTCCCGTGCTCCTTTTCCAGTTCGCCTTCCTTGATCGTGCCGTTGGGAACTTTGGCCAGAGCGGTTTTCCCGGCGGCGTCCTTGCTGACCTTGGCTTGGGCCATGAGTTTGGCCTGTTTGGCTTCCTTGTTGTGATGCTTTTCACCTTTGGTACAAACGCAGCCGGTCAGCGCACCGATGGCAAGGATGATGATTAGAGAATGGAGGATGGAATTTTTCATGGCTTGGTTTTGATTTGATGTTTGTATTTGTTGTGTGGAAAATTGAAACGCTGCCATAAAACCTCTTGGAGATGAACGCCCGCTGAACGGCGCATGACAGTTCTGTCATTTACCGCCAAAATGAGAGTGGGAACACGGCAACACCCTTACGACCGGCTGCGCTTCATCAAGCCGGTATTCATCGGCGATACCATCCGCGTCCGGGTGACGATCAAGGAAAAGCGCGACTACAAACAGCCGGACCACGGCATGGTGGTCAAGGCGCTGGAGGTTTTCAACCAGCGCGGCGAGACCGTGCTGGCGTGCGAACACCTGCTGCTCGTGAAGCGGCGCGGTACTTGACGCCGGGTAATTATTTCAACTCCACAATTGCCGGTCCAAAGAGCGGTATTGAATGGCTTCGGAAATGTGGTCGCTCGAAATTTTCTCCGAACCGGCCAGATCCGCAATCGTCCGGGCCACCTTCAAAATCCGGTCGTAGGCCCGGGCACTCAAATTCAAATCGGCCATCGCGTTCTTGAGCAATTCCTTGGTCGTCTCGTCGAGGGCGCAGAATTCCTTGAGTTCCTTCGGACCCATGAGGGCGTTGCAGGTGATCTTCCGCTTGTGCGCGAAACGCGACTGCTGACGTTTCCGCGCGTTGACGACGCGCTCGCGGATTTGCGCCGAGGTTTCGCCCGTGCGGTCGCCGGCGATTTCCCGGAATTTCACCGGCGGCACTTCCACGTGCAAATCAATCCGATCGAGCAGCGGCCCCGAAATCCGGCCCAGATAATTCTGGATTTCGCGCGGCGAGCTTCTCGATTCGTGTGGCATTTTTCCGTCGGGCGTCGGGTTCATCGCCGCGACGAGCATGAATTGCGAGGGAAACGTCATCGTGCCCGCCGCGCGTGAAATGGTCACGCGTCCGTCTTCCAGCGGCTGGCGCATGGTCTCCAGCACGCTGCGCTTGAACTCCGGCAGTTCGTCGAGGAACAAAACGCCGTTGTGCGCGAGCGAAATTTCGCCGGGCGTCGGATTGATGTTGCCGCCAAGCAGGCCGGCGTCGCTCGCCGTGTGATGCGGCGTGCGAAACGGCCGGCGCGTGACCAGCGCCTGGCCCGGGGCCAGCAATCCGACGATGCTGTGAATCTTTGTCGTTTCGAGCGCCTCGTCCAGGGTCAATGGCGGCAGGATCGTCGGCAGCCGCTTGGCTAGCATGGATTTGCCGGTGCCGGGCGGGCCGATGAGCAGCGCGTTGTGTCCGCCCGCAGCGGCAATTTCCAAAGCGCGTTTTACGTTTTCCTGGCCCTTGACCTCGGCAAAATCCAGGTCGTCGTCGTGTGCTTGATCGAAAATTTTGGCGATGTCCACCTTCGCCGGCGCGATTTTGATTTCGCCTTCGAGAAAGCCCGCGGCTTCGCGCAAATTTTGAACGGGGATGACCTGCAACCCTTCCACGACGGCGGCTTCGGCGGCGTTTTCCGCCGGAACGAGCACGCCAACCCTGCCGTCGGCACGCGCGCGAAGGGCGACGGGCAAAACCCCTTTGCACGGACGCACCGCGCCGGTGAGCGCGAGTTCACCCACGATGACAAAATTGTCGAGCTGGTCGGTTTCGATTTGTTCGCTGGCGGCCAGCATGCCGACAGCGATGGGCAGATCGAAGCTCGGCCCCTCCTTTTTCACGTCGGCGGGCGCGAGGTTGATGGTCGTGCGCCCCATCGGAAATTTGAAACCGGAATTGGTGAGCGCGGTCGAAACGCGGTCGCGCGATTCCTTCACCGCCGCGTCCGGCAGGCCGACGATGACGACAAGAGTGTCGCCGTAACCAGCGTTGACCTCGACTTCTACGGGATACGCTTCAATGCCATTGAGCGCGGCGGAACAGACCCTCGCTAACATGAACTGTTCTTATCCGACTGCGGGCCCCAATGCAATCTGGTTCTTTGAGCGCGGATCACGCGAAAGGTGGGGCGTGTCACTTCCGCCGTCGCATGGCTATGGCGGGACAAGCCGTGCGCGCCGTCTATTGCCGCAAAAAAGCGCAAGAGTCACAAAACGGTGTAGCCGCATCCAAAGTAGCGCGGACTTCCAAGTCTGCTGTATCGCGGGTTTCTCAACCCGCCGCCTGCGCAACTGCCGTTCATCCTGCCGACTGGGAAGTCGGCGACACAGCAGGTTTGTCCCGCAGGGCGGGATGCGCTACGCGCCACCGCCGGACCGCTGCCGAAAATCCTCGCGAGAATGAATGACTTCGATGGCTAGCAGCAAAGAGCGCAAAAACGGCGAGGATAATTCAAAGTGGCGGAATGATTTCGAAGGGGATGGCCGGCAAAGCGCCCAGTGGCATTCGCTGGTTGTTGTTTCCCTTCGGCTTGGCCGCTCCGGGTTCCACCGGCCGGGGCGCGTAGCCGTTGATGATCAGATTTCCCTTGAGGCCGGGTTTGACCCTGGCGGCATCCGTTTGCAGCACAATCTCCACGCCGTCGCGAACCGGCGACACGTTCTGGATCGTGATTCCCTCCGGTGGATTGCTCAACTCGAATTGCGCCCGCTCCGCGAGTCTCGGTGCCGGCAGTCCGACTTGAATCCGCGCAGTCCCCCCGGGAGGAATCCGCACCGGGGTCGCACTGAGAATTTTCATCGCCGCCCGCGGATTCGGGCGTTTCAACACGGCGACTTCCAGTTCCTTGACGGGAACAAGATGACGATAGGCGAACGCCTGCATCATGTCCTCGGCGGGCACGGCTTTTCGCAACACCGCCCGTCCTTGAACCACCGCGCTGCCTTGCAGGCTTAGGCTGACGGGTTCAGCCAACGCCGTCGGAGGAGCGGTCAACGTAACCTGTACCTGGTTCTGGCCCGCCGGGATGAAGTCCCCGGTCAATTTGAACCCCGCCGGCGCGCCGTCCAAAACCAAGGCGACCTGGTTGGTGAACCCGTCCTTGCGCAGGGCGTAAACGGTGAGCGGAACGCTCCCGCCGGCGCGGACGTTGAGGCTGGACGGGACAACCCGCAGCGCGAAATCGGGCTGCGGCGGACTGAGGCGCAGACGGTAGCTGTATTCCGGACCGCCCTTGTGCTGGGTGTCGCCGAGCCAGAGATAATAGGTTCCATTCGTCGGCAGGACTCTGCTGATATAGGAATCGGCGTGGTGCGTGTTCAGACCGGAACCCTTGTCTTCGTAATCGTCATTGAACGCCAGTTGTTTGCCACCGGCATCGGTCAACTTGAGCACCGAATCCAGCGGGGAATCGAGCCGGCGCGCATAAACTTCCGCTACCACTGGGTCGCCGGCCCTGCCTTCAAACCGGAACACGTCCCAGTCGCCGGGATGATCAATGCGTCCGTTGATGATGATGGGCAGCGTGACGGCCTGGGCGGTTTCCCGTGAATCGTTCGGCTCCTGCTCCAAGCATTCCGGCAATGTGTCCAAGGCGAAAGGCTGGTGATTGTAAATTCGTTCGTCCTTGGACGCGGACAACGGATAAATGCCCGATTCCCGGCCGGGGGAATTCTCCGTGAGATTGGTCGCCGGGAGGTTCCAGCCGGTCAATTCAACCAGGGTTTGAGCGCCCACCGGGCCGCCCAGCGGAAAGATGCCTGTCACCAGCGGCAGCTCGCCCAGCGCAATCCGATAGACAAAATCCTCGCGGCCACGATAGAGGGAATCCCTCACCTGAAGCAGATAAATGCCGTCCTTGGGAATTTCGCAGAAGAGCACTGGATCCGGATGAAACCAGTAATGGTCGGCATAATTCAGTTCCTTTCCGTCCGCGTCATGCAGCGATACCGCGGCCTGAAACCAGCCCGGCACGGCGTCGGCCAGGTACGGAATCAATTCCCGCGCGCTGACGGCAACGACCAGCTGCTGTCCCTTGCGTGCTTGGAACCGGTACCAATCCACGCCGCCGGGCATGATCTGCCCGTTGACGACGGCGGGCAGCATGATGCTCGTCTCGGACGCCGTGTTGGTGGCAGGCTTTTTGCCGAATCTTTCCAGCATGCGGTCCAGGTCCGGGTTGACGGCCTTCGCCGCCGGCCGGGAAAATTCCGGCAGTTGCCCGACACGGAAGATGAGCGGGTTCGACAACCCGGCCGGCGTTTCCAGCCGGAGATCGCGTTCGCCAGGTTCGGCGTTGGTGGCCAGCGTGATCCGGACAATGGCGGTCTCGGCGATGGCGGGATTGCCCTGCCGGTTGGGCGGATTCTTGATGATTTTGTCCATGATTTCGGCGAACTCCCTGTCGTCCGCGGTGGTCCAGGTGTTCGTGGAGTTCGGTTCTCGGCGCGCGGCCTGCCGTTTGTCCTGCAGCACCTTCAACCGGTCTCTCAAATCGCTGAATTCCTTCTGATTCAGGGGCCGGTTGTATTCCATGACCTTCGCGTGGACGCCCGCGCCGGAGACGAACGCGTTGGTGACATTGACCAGGAACTGCCCGCCCACCAGCACCTGAAACGTTGTGCCCTGCCGTCCGCCGGCGGGATAAACGTAACCGAGGTGCGGGGCGTTCTGAGCTTGGGCGTTGAAAGTAAAAGCGAGCAGAACCACCGGTAGGGCTGCGGTGCTCCGCAGCCCAAATTCCCGGGTCGCGCGGCAGCACGTCCCTACCAAGTATGCAAACACGTTCACGCTCACATGATTTCCTTCAATCGTCCGCCCGACTTCACGCCATCCGCCAACGTGGGCAGGACGCGCAGGTCGAGTCCCTGCGGATTCGGGAGCTTCGCGTCGCCATCAATGCCGAGCAGTTCGTACATGCTGCCGATGATGTCCACCGGATAGACCGGGCGTTCCTTCACCTCTTCGCCGCGTTCGTCCGAAGCGCCGACCACATGGCCGCCCTTGAATCCGCCGCCGGCAACCAGCACGGAGAACACCTTGCCCCAATGTCCGCGGCCGCCGTTCCACGGCGCCTCCCACTGGACCTTCGGCGTGCGGCCAAATTCGCCGCAACACCAGACGATGGTGCTGTCGAGCAGTTTGCGGTCGGACAAATCCTGCAGCAATGTCGCCAGTCCTTTGTCCAGTTCCGGCAACTTGCGGCGCATCTCCTGGAAATGCTGCTTGTGCGTGTCCCAGCCATTGTAGTTGATGGTCACGTAGGGAACGCCTTTTTCAACCAGCCGTCTGGCGACCAGACAGGACTGCCCGAACGTGTTCTTTCCGTACTGGATCCGCAGTTCGTCCTTCTCCTGCGACAAATCAAAAACCTTTCCCGCGTCGCCCAAAATCATGTCATACGCCTGTTGCTCGGCCTGGTCGAACGCCGCCAGTTGCGCGTCGCCCGGCAGGGCGTGTTCCAGCGTGTTCAATTTTTGAAGCAGGTCACGACGGTCCCTTTGCCGCTGCTCGGAAATGCCTGGCGCGACAACGCCTTCCACCGCAAACGGTGTTTTGGCCGGATCACCGCCCGTGGCGAACGGTTTGTAACGCGACCCCAGAAAGCCCGCCTCGGAAAATCGTCCCTGCGGCTCGGTCACCACGATGTAAGGCGGGATCAATCCATGGTATCCAGCATCGTAATCCTTGAACAGCGAGACCACGGCGCCAATGCACGGAAAAACGTCGCGGCCTCCGGCCGGCCGGCCGGTCTGGACCATGTAAGCGGCCGTCTCGTGGCTGTTGTTGCCGTGGGTCATGCTGCGGATGAGGGAATACTTGTCCGCCTGTTTCGCCAGCAGAGGCAGCAACTCGCAGATTTTGATCCCGGGCACGTTGGTCTCGATGGGCGTTTTGAACGGCCCGCAGTAATCGTTACCCGCCTCCGGTTTGGGATCGAATGTGTCCAAGTGACACGCGCCGCCCCAGAGCCAGATTTGGATGACCGCTTTGGCCCTGGCCGGCGGCGGTCCGGCGGCAAAGGCCGGAAAATCCAACCGGCTGGCCAGCCACAATCCCGTCGCGCCCAGCAGACCACGGCGCATCGCTTCGCGACGGGAGATGCCGGCTAAATTGTGTTTCGTTTTCATATCTTCACTCTTCGCCTGCTTTTAGTGCCGGTAGAGAAATTCCGCGTTGTTGATCAGGGCCCACGCGACGTCCAGTGCTGCCGCCCGGTTGTCCGCGCCCTCGGTCGGGAAATGCCCCACCGCAATCCGGAGTTCGTCCTCCGTCGGAAAACGCGAAAGAATCGCCAGGTAAAATCCCGTGACCACGTCGCGCGGATTGTCCCGGGTTTTGAGCAGGTATTTGAACTTCTCGCTTTGCTCGATCTTGCGCTGGATGTGGCTCGAGTTCAGCAGGTGCAACTGCTGGGCGGCGGTGTGACGGTTGTTACGTTCCGATTCCAGTCCGGTGTCGCGCGGCGGACGGCCGAACATTTCCAGGAATGAACTGGTGATGCTTCCGTCCGGCAGCGCAATCGAGCGTTCCTTTTCAGGAATAAACGTGAACGGCTCCGGAATCGCGCTGGAATATTTCTCCGTCGTTCCGGTGATCTCGCACAAGGCGTCCGCCAGCACCTCCGCGTCGAGCTGGCGCACCGGGTAAAAGGCAAAATTGGCCGCGGCCGCCGGTTTGTTGCTCCGGGGAACGGAAGACAACTGGTAGGTCTGCGAGTTCAGGATCAGCCGGTAGAGATGTTTTAAATCGTAATGCGACGCGACGAATTCCTTTTCCAAGTACGCCAGCAGTTCGGGATTGCTCGGCGGGTTGTCTGGCCGGATGTCGTCCGGTTCCTGAATAATGCCGCGTCCCAGCAGCCAGGACCAAGTGCGGTTCGCGATGTTGCGCGCGAACCGGGGATTCTTTGCGTCAATCAACCAGTCGGCGAAAACCTCCCGCGGATCGCGGTCGGGTGAAAGCTTGACTGTCGTGCCATCGGGAAACGTCGCCGTGGTCTGCGCGTTCGACGAGGCGGGATTGAAGAATACAATTTCCTCCTTCCACTCCGCCGTGGTCTTGATGCCGACCTGTGAGAAAAACGCCGCCAAGCCGGCCAGTTTTTCCCCGGGCCATTTGTCGGCGCGTTCGCCCATGAACGTCAGCGCCACGGTCTGCGCGATGCCTTTCGGATCGCGGTTTTGCATGGCGCGGTAGAAATTGGCCGGGGGAACCTGGAAATTGCTGCCGCTGGCCGTGAGCAATTCGCGGACGAACTGGTCGCAAGGCTTGTTCTCTTCGATGGCCGTCCGGATCCAGCGGTGATACGCCTGTGCGGCGTTGGGCCATAAATTGATGGGGAACTCCGCCTTCACCCGCAGCAAATCGCTCCACTTCATCGCCCAATAATCCGCAAATTCATCGCGGGCCAGAAGCTGATCAATGAGTTTGCTGCGCTTGTTCGGGTCGCGATTCAGAATGAAACTGCTGGCTTCGCGTGCGGACGGCTGTGTGCCAATCACGTCCAGATAGGCGCGCCGGACAAACACCGCGTCGGAACAGAGATTGGCCGGTTGGATGTCCAACTGTTTCAGCCGGTTGAAAACGAGCTGGTCAATTTCACTCTCCGGCGCCAGCTTGGCCGGGCTTTCAAAAGGGCCGATCTGCGCCCGGGCGGCAATCGTTCCTGTGAGGACGGCTGCCAGAACTAGCACTGAAATCACCGGTGTTTTCATGGCATGATACGACTTGTAAATTCTTTGCCTGCCCTGGCGTTGCCGGAATAGGAATCACAACCAAGGTGTTGGACGGACATTTTGACTGGTTGGTTACTTGCCATTGGCAATTTTGGTGTAACTCGATTGCTGAATTTCCCGTCATAATAAACAGCAACTGCTGTAAAATAGAGACGTATATGCCTGCCGAAATCGTGCCTTCCCGGGATTCAACCGAGCCGTGTGCCGCTCCTGCGCGCATCCGACGCCAACACGGCGATGGACTGAAGCTCGTCGCGGTCGAATCCCCGCCGGTCACAGAGCTTCATTTGACCGTGACGCCGATGAGGGGTGAATCCATCAACGCCATGGCCCAGCGTCTCGCCGAAGCGTTGAACCCCTGGGATGCCACGGTGGTGCGACAAATTGTTTTTGGTTCGGCGGCGGCATGTCCGGCAACGCTCAAAACCTTGCGTCAGGTGCTGGACGACCCCGAATTACCGGTCGCCTGGGTGGAGGGAACCGGTTGCGGCGACCATGCCATCGCCGGAATTCAAACCCACGCCATCGCCGGCGCGCGCGTCCGAACACTCTCCGACAACGGTCGCCCCCTAGCGCGCACGTGGGAGGATGCGCTGGCAACCCATTGCGTGGTCAACCCGATTTTGCCAACGCGGACGCAGGCCACGCCGCCGGAACAGGCCCGCGAAGTTTTTGAAAATCTTCAAACCGGCCTGGCATCGGCGGGCATGACCATGAAAGACCTCGCGCGGACATGGTTTTATCTCGACGGCATTCTTTCGTGGTATGACGACTTCAATCGCGTCCGGAACGACGTTTTCGCGCACAACGAACTGCGACCGCACAGTCTTCCCGCCAGCACGGGTGTGGGCGGCCGCAATCCGATGGGCGCCGCGCTGGCCGCCGCCGTGTGGGCAGTCCGCCCGCATGACCAGGCCGTCAAGGTGATGCATTTTGCCCCGTCGCCGGAACAGTGTCCTGCGTCGTCCTATGGGAGCGCATTCAGCCGCGCGGTTGAAATCAGTTCCGCCGAGTTCCGCCGGTTGCTGGTTTCTGGCACGGCCAGCATTGCGCGCGACGGAAAAACGGAACACATCGGCGATGCGCGGGCGCAAATCGAGCGCTCGATGCAGGTTGTGGGGGCCATCCTCGAATCACGGCGGATGACGTTTACGGACACCGCGTTCGCCACGGCTTTTTTCAAGTCACCCGCCGACGCGCCGCTGTTTGCGGACTGGCTGGCGCGACATGGACGGCAGTCCATGCCGGTGGTCTGCGCGGGTTGCGACATCTGCCGGGACAACCTGCTGTTCGAGATCGAGTTGGAAGCCGTTCAGGCCGGCGGTTGAATCAAAATCAAATAATCGGCAGCTTCCTTTTTAATTTGGTAGGGCCGTGCTGCTGCGCGGCCACAACAGTCCGGCGGCGCGGCAGGGCACGGTCTCATAACATAGCTTACACTTTTTGATTTGAGTTCTTCCGAGTTTACGGGCACGAAAACATCGTTGGGAGGTTTCAAGTTCGTTATCAANNCGTTCACAGCGCCGCCCTACCTGAATGCCGGGGCTGAGGCGCAAACGATTTTACACCTTGCCGCGCGCCCGGCCGCAGACAAACCAAAAGGGGTTGACTGGTTATGGCAGGGAAGCCTCATGCGGTCGAAGACCGAACGTGAACTGGCGACGGCTAAAGATATTGCTCCCAACGTTTCGGATCGCGGCGCAAATCCATGACCGACACGATCAAAATCTCATCTGGCTTTCAATTCCGCGAACACCGCTTGGGCATCCCGCGCCTTCAGCGTGCCAGACTCGTAAGCATCAATCCGCCGCTCCGACTCCGCCGCCCAGGCCTCTTCGCGCAATTTCAATTCCGGTTCGGAAAGCGAGTCCCACAAAAATTCAATCATTTGGGCGCGCTCGGTTGCGGGCAGGTTCAACAACTCATTTTGGATGGTCACCACGCTCATGGAGGCAAGCTACGCCAGCCTAAAACCTGCTTCAAGCCAAACATGAAAATTCATCCATTTCTCCAGGTAGGGCGTCGCTGCCGCGACGCCCAAATTTCCACAAAACGAGCAAGGCGATGTTTTTGGCTTGTCCTATCGCTGGCACCTCTCGCTCGCCGACACTTCGACCAAGGCAAAGCGGCAGCTTTGCCCTACCGAAATCAGGAACAGTTGAAATACGCCCGGCGCGGCAGACAAACCAAAAGGGATTGACTGGTCATGGCCGGGGCGCATCATGCCCGCGAAGTCAGGATGGAGCGGAAATGGACAAGGCATTCGGGCTTTGGCTTTTTCCGGCAAAAGATATCAAATGACAAAATAAGTTTGTCCTAACCATACTGTTCGGCAATACACATGAAAACGACGCATCTTTTTCTCGTCATCTGCTCGCTGTTGATCGCGAGTGTCGGGATAACCTCCGAAACCAACAAAGCAACCGTGAAGCCAAAGGAAAAAACCATGAGTACCCCATCCGTCTCGCTCGGTTACGTAGTTCTGTATGTGAAAGATGTCTCGGCGACCCTCACCTTCTACGAAGAGGCTTTCGGTCTTTCCCGGCGCTTTTACAATGATGACCACGGCAAGGCTTATGGAGAGTTGGAGACCGGAGCGGCCCGTCTGGCGTTCTACAGCTTTGAATTGGCCAACGAGCATTTGAAACAGGGAGTCGTGGTCGCCTCCCCGGACAAGGCACCCCTTGGTTTTGAGATTGCCTTGGTGACGCCCGATGTTCCGGCATTGTATGCCCGCGCGGTGAAAGCCGGGGCAACCGTGGTGAGCGCACCCGAGGCCAAACCTTGGGGGCAGACCGTGGCGTACCTCCGGGACAAGGACGGCCACCTCGTTGGGCTAGGCACCCCTCTGCCGTGAACGAAGCCGAACCAGACGGTCAGCGAACGGGAGCCGGCCGCAGACAAACCAAAAGGGGTGACTGGTCATGGCAGGGGCGCATCATGCCCGCAAAGTCAGGCGGGCGGGAAGGGACAAGGCATTCGGACTTTGGCTTTTCCCGGCAAAAGACATCAAATGACAAAGTGAGTTTGGCTGAATAAAAATGTTGGGCTTTTCCTAGACAGGATGCAAAGTCAACAGGATTGCCATCGTGAAAAGAATAATAATAGGTCCAAGCATGGAGCAGGACGGCAAGCCTGTGGTAGCTGTGAACCCTGACTTTGTTTATCTGGATACCTCCGTTTGGATCGAACTTTTTCAGGCATACCGGACGAGGAAGGACCGCCTCATTGAGAGAATTGGTAAGGCGGTTGGAAATCAAGAATATAGACTCTTGGTTTCCACAGTTAACTTCTTTGAACTGATTGGAACTTCTGGCGACATTTCAGGGCACTTTTGCCCCGATTCTTTTCGGGCATTGGATTTTGTCCGACAGACGAGTGCTCTACAACCTCCGATGATTCCTGAGCAAGAAGTTCGGCGATTCGTAAACCAAACCAAGAGTGAGGTTAGAATCCTCGATCGTGAAAACCTCGCCATAAAAAGTATGATGGAGGCATTCGAGCAAAGGAAGAACGGCAATACCCAATGGGTTCATGACAGAAGACAATGGTGGGATGAATGCAACGAACGCGACAAGGTTTTAAATCTCGACGCGGACCTGTATGAGTTAACAGGAGTCATTGCCTATGATTCCATGACGAACGTGATTAGGGCAAGGAATGAGGTGCTACACGGGCCTCTTGATGGCGTGAAGGCAAGAAGGGAACAACTTGCTCGGAAGAAAATGGGCCATAAGGGGAAAAAGGCCATTCCGCCTGAAGGGAAAGAGATCATGGAGTTAATAAGACACAGGATAGATAGATATCTTCGTGAGAAATACGGAGCGGCTAAAGTGAACATGGTGGCGTCCAGGCTGGGGCTTGTATTCCCGGAATGGACCAGAATCGCTCGAGATATTGCACGGAGTGCCAGGCTTTCATTGTCGGACGCGAAGAAAGAAATGCCTGCAGTATACTGGCAGGCAAAAGTGGACTACTACAATCGCTACTACGGTCGACAAGGCGCAAGTGGGCAATTGGGTGACAGAAATCATGCAGTGTATATTCCTTACTGCAGCTACTTCGGAACATGTGACAACCGGCTTGTTAAGGCTCTGGAGAGCGAATTTACAGCAGTGTTCGTAGAAGATGGCTTACACCTTTTTCGGACATCGGAGGACAGTTGAAAGAATCATCGGCGCTGGGTCGCTGATCTGGAGCGTTAACCATTTTCTTCATCCCTGAACATGACTTCGTCCGGTGCAAAAAGCAGGTGGTTTTACTTTCCTGCCAGCAACTCGTTCACTTTTCCCATTACCGCAAACGCATCGGCGACGTAGAGGACGTCGGCTTTGCCGCGCGCCCAGCCGCAGTTCGGATCCAGGCTGATGGCGCGGCGCTCGTTGATGAATCGCCAGCCGACGGTGTGCGGTTCCTCGCCGTGACAGCAGGTGCTCAATCCCTTCGCATGCCGTGGCGTCGAGCCGGTCTGGCCAATCTGGTTCATATGCGACAGGAACGACAGCACGGCCTGGCCTTCGCCGCCAATGTCCACCAGCGATTTGCTGCTGCCCAGCGACGCACGGCTAAGTTGGAGAAAACCGCGGATGTGTTTTTCCGCCTCGGGCACGTGCGTCTGGCCGTCGGCCTGTTTCTTCGTCCAACCGGCGCCGGTGACGAACAGCAGTTCCGCGTCGGGCCGGATGGTTTGGGCGTCCGCCTTCGGTTCGCGGATGCCAACCACCGTGGTGCGTTTGCCGGACTCCGGCAGATTCACGGTCACCGTTTCAACCCTGGCCGTGTCGGCGCCGCATTCGCACGCGGTCTGGCTGCCGGGGTCAATGAGAATGAACCAGGGCCGTTGCGCGCGGGTGAGCGTGGCTTCCATGCGCTGGCGGTAATACCAGCGGTTTACCCCGACACCTGATGTCGGGGTTGATGAAACTCCCGTCACATGGGTGTCCGCGCGTCCGCCGAGGCGTTGTGCGACGCCTGGCAGCACGCGCGCCCAGCGCGACGTCGCCGGAGCGACAACGAGCGTGGCTTGGGCCGCTTTGCAAATCGCTTCCACCGCCGCGGCGTCGGAGGCGTAGCGCGACTGGGCAAAGTCTTTGCCGGTCACGCCGAAATATTTCGTGGCGGGGCAGGCGGCGATGGAATCCGCCGCCGCTTGGACGGTTTCACCGACGAGGCCCACGACGAGGCTGGAGCCGGCTAGGGCCTTGTTCAAAATCCGGGCCGCGCGCAGTGCTTCGCGGGCAGATTTGGCGAGCGAGCCGTCGGGTTCGGTGTGGGCGAGAAGTAAAATCGTTTCCATGGGAAAATGGGGTGTTGGAGTGTTGGAGTGCTGGGTTAATGGAGTGTTGGGATCAAGGAGCGGAGTTTCATTATTCCATTGCTCCATCCCTCCATCCCTCCGTTTGTTTTCATTTCTTGATCCACTCAATGATTTCCTTTGCGATGTCGTCCGGCGATTTGTCCTTCACGATCTTGGTTTCGCGCAATTGTTTCGGGAGCGCGACGCTCGCGAAGCTCAACCCTTCACCGGCAAGTTTCACCGGCTTGGCCTTTTGCAACGCGGGCATCACGGTGCGCATGTTGACCATGCCCACCTGCGGGTTGTTCTTCGGTTCCGGCAGGTTGCCCGTGGCCCAGCCGAGCAGGGCGGGCGCGCCGGCGCATTTCGAAATCTGATGTTTACCGCCCTCGATGCGCTCCAGAATTTCCAGCGAACCGTCAGCGGCGATTTTCAGTTCATCCACGCCCTGGAACTGGTCGGTGATGCCGAGGCGTTCGCCGACCATCTGCATGGTGGCGCCCGCGCCGCGCGATGCGGATTCCCAGCCGCCGAACACGAGCAGTTTGGATTTGTCGAGACCGGAGATGGTCTGGATGGCATCGGCGAGAGCGGCGGCGACTTCCGCGGCCTCAGTGAACCCGCTGGCCGGACCGTCGAGCGCGACGAGTTCGAAAGGCACTTTTTGCGCGACGGTCATCATCACCTGTTGAAGTTTGGCCTTGGGGCCGAGGCTGACGAGCCAGACTTTGCTGCCGGGCGCGTTCTTCACGAGGTTCGCGGCCTCGTAGAGCGCGTGGCTGGCCCACGGGTCGAGGATGGCGGGCAGCATCATTTCATTTTTCAACGCGGGACCGCTCGGGCCGGTCACCGGCTCCAAGGTCTGGAGCGGGTCCGGCACGATGCTGCCGCAAACGACAATTTGGTAGGCAATGCTCATGCGGGGCGGATGATTATAAGTTGCGAGCTATTTGAAAAGCTCGAAGACATGCCGAACGCGATACTGTTGGCGGCGACGGACGAAGTTCAAGGTTTTGGATAGCCTGCTGATTGCGCCAGAATGATTATCTGATCCGGACGAAGTTTAAGTTTCGGACCAAGGGCTGCCCGATCCACCGAACCTCTCGCCCCGGTGACCAGGCCTTCGGAGGCGCAATAGAGATAGACGTTTTGCGAGATATAACCGACATCAACATTGGCCGTGTTCTTTTTATCTTCATTGCTGCCATCGCCCATTTTGGAGAGATCGGCNNACCAGATCGAGTTTGTTGGATTTGGCGTTGTAAACATACGCGCCCGACTTGAGCAGCACATAGATGTCGGTCTCCTGAAAATTCCTGGCTGAGGGAGCGGTGCGCTTGCCATCGGGCCGATTGATGCCGAAGGCCGCCCAGAGGAGGCTGGAGAGCTGCTGGGGTGAAAGCTCTTTGGAATCGAACGCTCTGGCCGTGGACCGCTTCGCCAGCACCTCCATCAGCGGCATGCCGCCGGTTTTTTGCGGGGCGGGCAGGTTAATGGATTGCGCAAAAAGACTGCCGGCGATGAATGCGGCAGCGAAAATGGATAATGTTCGTTTCATGATTCTGTTCCGTGTGTAAACCCAAACATGCCGGCAGCGCAGAAATTGTCAATTGCCGGGGCTGCCCCAATTTGCCAAACTTTTCAGTTGAGCAACAATTCAAATGACTTACATTCCGTTGTCGGCTCCTATGAAAACAACACAAATTATCAATTCCAGACTCCGTCATCCGAGACGGAACCTACCTGCTGAAGTTGGTCGCAAGCGCGGAGAGTCAAACTTTGTTTCCGCGTTCACGAAAGCCTATATTGCTTCCATCGCCCCCCACGGCATCGGCGCCAGCGAGTTTGCGTTATCCGGTTTCGGGATTGCGGATTTCATCTGGCTTGCTTGGCGGCACTCCACCACGTCCGAAGACGGTACGGCGCTGTCCGTCAAAAAAATCAAATCTCAACTCGCTGGGCGAAAACTCACAGCTTTTGAGATGAAATTGACTGATTGGCGCAAGGGTTTTGCCCAAGCCTATCGGTATAGTTATTTTGCCGACCTGGCGATTGTCGTGCTGCCACCCGACAGCGCCAAAGCAGCGGAAGCGGAGTTAAGTTTGTTCCGTAAATTGGGTGTGGGGCTTTGGAGCTTCGAAAAAACGAGCGGGCGAATTCGTAAGCTGTTCATGCCGCGCCACTCGAAACCGCGCAACGCCAGAGCCAAGGAAAAGGCTCTCGAATCACTCAGCCGGTCACTCAAGTTCCGCCAGTTTGCGAAATAGTTGAAGACCTTCGGCCAACGGTTGCAGGTGTTCCGGGTTTGATTTTCCGTCGAGCCGAATCGAGGCGGCTTGGACTGCTTCGTACGCCGCCATTGCTTTCACCACGGCTGCGCTGCAATTCTTCAGCGATTTCGATTGTTCGTCTGCCACAAGTGAGTCATTCAGAGTTTTCACCGCTTCCCATGACTGTAGAACCTCCCTGTTCCGTTGCGGTTCCGAGCCGGCCGTCTGGTCGTATAGTGAATCGGTCGGCAATTTGTTCGCGACGGCTGGCAGCAACTTCCGAAGTTGGTCGAATTCAAAGAATGCGATGCGGTTCAAGAGCGCGAGTGAAAGATAGCGCTGAATTGGCAAACGCCCGCCGCCAGCCGACGGCGCAAAGCGGTCGAGCGAAAACGACCGGAGATTTGACCACCATCCCAACGCACCCGCTTTGGCGCCCGCCGCACCGAGGAACGGCGTGAAAATGTCCGAATAGCCGTTGAGAACCTGAAATCCGTTCACGGTCAGCGTATGGTTGATGAACATCCATGCCGCAATAACATCCGTATTGTAGATATCGGAACGTGCTTCCGTGTTGCGCGCCGAGATGAGTATGTAAAATCCCTGCGGCGGATCGTCTAGGAGGGTTATCTCGTTGAGAAACTCGACCAACTCCTGCTTGTCGCCAAGCGCGTTCCGGGAAATGGCCAGCGTTGCATACACCGGCCGTTTGTCCTTCAACTTCCGATGTTGTTCCGCAGCCAGCCGAATAAAATTCTTCGCGATGACCGCTTCAATGGAATTGAGAGAGTTGGGAATGAGGATATTGGGGGCGATGATACCCGTGATTTTGAGGCCGGCTTGGAATTTCAGTGCCGTCGCCAGGTCTTGCTGTATCTGTTTTTCACGTTCCAGTTGGCCACGCCGCCGTGCTTGGAAGTAAACGCCATAGTCTTCCAGCAAATAACCGAGTCTGGCTTCCTCAGTGCCGTTCAGGAAAATGGCATAGTACTGCGGATCAACCAGCCGTTCGCTGCTGGGATATTCCTTCGCGAGAAAAGCCAGCTTGCTCCGCAGCGTTTCCAGCGAAACATCGCGAGGACTGTAAATGACGCCATCCAGCAGGCCCCGTGTGAATCCTTCCTCAATTTTCTCACCTTCTTGCGCGCCGTGTTGTGCAAAAAGTTTCATAGGCCACCCTCCATGCGGTTAATTAACAGATTCAGATTGGCGGGCCGCAACGCCGGTTTCTTTTTGAGCATTTGGTCAATCGTCTGACACAATTCAGCGGACAAATCGGCCCGCAACTTGGACAGCGACTCGGCGGGCTGGTGCAACGCCCGGGAAATAGTTCGCATCATGTCGTCCCTGTTTTGGGCCAGCGGATGACGCTGCGCACCGTATTCAAACACCGTCATTGCGGCGGTGTAGAGATCACACCGATAATCAATCGTCTCGCGGAAATTCGGACTCATCATTTCGGGTGAGAGATAGCGGTAGGTTGCTAGTGGCAGCCGCAGGCCGGGATTCGCCGTCAACGCCGTCTCCTGCACCGAGTAGGCGATGCCCAAATCGAGCAATACGAACTGCCGATCTGCATTGTTCAACTTCATCACATTTTTGGGCTTGATGTCCCGGTGAATGTAGCCGTTGCCCCACAACTCTCGGATGGCCTTCAGCAATGTGGTGAACAATAGCCGTAATTCCTGTTCCGGCGGCTTCGGCATCCCGGAGTTGAGCAATTTCCACAAATCATCCCCTGCCAGAAATTCCTCCGAATAGGCCACATAATCCGTATTGTCGATTTTCACCGGGGTCAACGGCAGCGAACCAAGCTTGACGATTTCCGGCCCGACGGAGCGGGCGAGTGCCGCGACTTCGCGGCGCACGCGCCCGATACTTTCCTGCCGCAGCGAATCTGCATCCGGATTATCCTCATAAGACGGAATCAGAATCAATTTAAACGCCTCAACTTTGCTATCGATCCCGATGCGATAGACGGCCTTGAACCCACCTTTGTCGAGCGGTGCAAGGCTTTCAATTTTCGGGAATGTTGCCCGGATTAAATCATCGCTGGGTGGTGTAAAGCTCATGCTGGCTCAATCTTCTTCGTTTCCGGTATCGTGGCCAAGCCGGTATTTGAGGTTTTTCCTGTTATTAGAAAACTCTGCCATCGTAGTGTGCAGCGGATTTTAGGCAAGTGTGTTGTTTATAGCTCAACTGAAATTCCGGCCTCGAATTGTCAGTTCTCCGCCGAGTGCAGGCCGCCGGTGTCGGCGCGGAAGGTGATGTTCATCTTGTCCGGGTCGCCGGGAACGGGCAGCGCGCAATTCCGCTGGCGTGCAGACGCGCACTGCCAACGTTCCAAACCGTCTCGCATGGGCCGGTTCGCCGGACGGTGTCACCAGGCAGTTCCGCCCTTTTTACGTTTGGCGCTGCCAAATGTAAAGTAAGGTAGCAGCACCGGCGTCGTTTCTTTCGCCAGCACTTTAACGGCAAGCGGAAACAATACGCGGGCGTGAGGCAATGCCGCCGAGGCTGTCTATGAGAAAGATGGATTCAAGCAATTCTGCGCGGAGCATGGCGGCGCGGGCGGCACCGGTCAAAGCCGCTGTGCTCGTACTTCACCTGAGAGAAGCCGGCGATAATCACCGGTCGCTGGTGGGCGGCAAGGCGTTTAATCTGGGCAAATTGATCGCGGCGGGTCTGCCGGTGCCGCGCGGCTTTTGTGTCACGACGACGGCGTTCGATCACTTCCTGGCTTCGTGTCCGAGGCGGACTGAATTATCCAATCTGCTGGCGCAATGTTCCGGGGATGAGATTGGGCGGATCGCGGAACTGAGCCGGGAAATCCGCTCCTGCCTGGGGGAGGCTCACGTGCCGGAGGTGGTGAAGGATGCGGTGCTTTGCGCGTGGCGGGAACCGGGTGGAGAGCGGAGCTTTGCCGTGCGTTCCAGCGCGACCGTCGAGGACGCAGCCGGGATGTCTTTTGCCGGTCAGTTTGAATCCATTCTGAATGTGCGCGGGGCGGACGCGTTGCTGGACGCCATCAAGATGTGCTGGCTGTCGCTTTTTTCCGAGCGGGCGCTCGTTTACCTGGCGAAGCAGCGGGTGCCTGCGGAGAAGGTCAGGATGGCGGTGTTGGTGCAGGAAATGGTGGCGGCCGACCACGCCGGGGTCGTGTTCACCGCCGATCCGCTGACGGGAGCAACGGACCGGTTCGTCGTGGAGTGCGTGAGCGGCTTGGGCGAAGGACTGGTGCAGGGGACAGTTCAGCCCGAACGGGTGGTGGTTGAAAAGCGAACGGGGCGCGTGCTGGCTTCGCCTGCTGAAGAGCTGCGGGAGCGGAACGCGGACAAGTCTGCCCGCGCTCCGCTGCTTTCGTCTGCAACTCTCGAAAACCTGTGCGAACTCGCCCGCCGGACAGAACGCCTCTTTTCAGCGCCGCAGGATATCGAGTGGGCGCAGCGGGATGGCGGGGTGTTCCTGTTGCAGTCCCGTCCAATCACGACCAAAACGCCGGCCAGGACGTGGGAGGACAAGCAGGTCTGGACCAATGTCAACACTGGCGAAGTGATGCCGGACGTGATGACGCCGATCACATGGTCCATGATTCAATCCTTGCTCGGTGTGGTCGGTTCCATCTTTCGCCTGGTGGGCGTTAATATCAGGCGCACTTCTCTGGTCGGGGGTCTCGTCGCCGGCAGACTCTATTTCAACGCCAACACGAGTTTGGCTGCGGTCAAACCATTTTCTTTCCTGCATAAGGAACTCCCCGATTTTTCCCGAACGCTGGGAGGCGATCTGGTGGAGGCATATCGCCAAGCTCCGCTGTCCCTCCCGCCGGAAGACCTCCCGGACCTGGGGTTCCGCTGGCCGAAATATATCCTCTCATTGCCCCGCATCTTTTACGATCTCATCACCCATTTGTCCCGCCGCCGTGGCTGTGCTTGGTTGGCCCGCTTTAAGAAGCAAACGGACGAACTCGACCGCTTGGACCTCGGGGCCATGTCCACGCCGGAGCTGACCCGGCTTTGCGGCCAATACATTCGGGAAGTTTTCAAAGACGCGGATATTCTCTACCTGTTGGCGCAGGGGGCGGCGCTGCCGGTGTTTCAGAAGGCCTGCCGCGAGTGGTTGGCCGAACACGGCCTGACGCTCCGGTTATTCGCCGCGTTGGGCGGCATGCCAGTCGCGGAAGCCGGCCTGGCTCTCTGGCGCCTGGCAGTGCTGGCCCACGCCGACAGCGACATGGAGGCCGCTGTGTCTTCTGAAAACAGTTGGCTAGAGGTTCGCGTCAGGCTTTGCCGCACCGAACACGGCCGGAAATTTTTGGCCGCCTGGGATGCCTTCATGACCGAGCACGGACACCATTGCCGCGGCGAACTGGAGTTGTTCAACGCGCGCTGGTGCGAGACACCCGATTACATCCTGGGGCTGGTGCGCGGCTATCTTCGCTCGATGGACCGGTCCGATCCGCTGGAAAATCAACGGCGGCTGGCGGAAGAACGGGAACACTTGGCCGTCCAATGCCGCGCGCGGCTGAAGAATCCAATCAAACGCTGGATATTCTCGCACTCACTGCGCCGCGCGCAGGAACTGATCGTCTTTCGGGAGCAATTGAAGAACCTCGGCGTCCGGCGGTTCGCCTTCGTGCGCCGCGTTCTCCTGGTTCTCGGCCAGCGGCTCCACGAGCAGGGCAGCTTGTCCTGCCGCGACGACATTTTCTTCCTGGAAGTTTCCGAGATTGAATCGGTCGCGACGGGCGGCGCTTCGTTCGATTGGCGCGAGCGCATCGAATCGCGCCGGCGGGAATATGAAAAGAACCTGAAGCTCAACCCGCCACGGGTTGTGAATGGAAGATTCGATCCAAACGCGCCAGGCTGGCCGGTGGCGAACGCGGGCGCGAAACTTCTGGAAGGCATCCCGGTCTCTCCCGGCATCGTCACCGGACCCGCCCGCGTGATTTTGCGCACGGATGACCACGAGCAGGTTCTCCCCGGCGAAATTCTCATCGCCCCGTTCACCGATCCGGCGTGGTCGCCGTATTTCATCACCGCCGCCGGCGTGGTCATGGAACAAGGCGGGATTCTCTCGCATGGGAGCATCGTCGCGCGCGAATACGGTCTTCCGGCGGTGACCAATGTTGCCTCGGCCACGCGGGTCATTCGCACGGGCGACCTGGTGCAGGTGGATGGAAACCGTGGCTGCGTGAGCGTCCTCAAGCGTCTGGCCGAAGACCACACAGCGGAAATCCCGCAAACAACATGACGATCATCCGTGGTTGTTCAATTCTCCGCCGAGTGCAGGTCCACCGGTACCGGCGCGGAAGACGATGCTTGTCTGGTCCGGGTCGTACGCTGGACTTTCTTGTTCGGCGACTACTTGCTTCTGACCCGGTAGAAAGCACGCGTCCACTCGTTAGATGTAGATTCCTCCCATACAATCCCCCCGCTCACTCCGGCAAGATTAGTGAGCGCGTTCCAACCAAAAGGATCCGTCAGGTCGAATGTGCGCTCTATTGTGTTGGTCACATCGCTCAAGCAGTTCGTCAGCGTTAACTGGACAACCCCGGAATTTACAGTAATGGTGGAAATTGCCGCAACCGGGTATGCCTCAAGTTCGGCCAGACTAGCCCAATCGGACCCTCCGGTAACATCGCATCTGAGATAACGAAATGAGCCGCCCCCCGTATTAACCTTAACTGGGGCTAGTGTGTCCACGCTGATACCAGCGGCGAGGTGTGTCCAGTTGGTGTCGTCAAGGCTCCCGAATAGCTCGTAGATGTGTGACCCGCCTGGGGAGAGGAGGACGACGTGTTGCAGTTGAAATGTCTCCTGAAGGTCAACCTTCAGCCACATTTGAGAACCTGGTGATCCATGCCCGCCTCCATTCCAATAGGTGTTGGTGTCACCGTCAACGGCGAGTGCGGGCACATATCCATAGTATGTACTGCCAGCGGTTGCTGGTTTGTTCAGAGCGACATTACCCGCCAGAACATTCAATGCCGATGCAAGGAAGATGATGGTCGCCGTGATCAAAAGGCAGACGAGGCAAGCCCTCGCGGATCCTTTAACGGTCGGATATTTCATATTACTCCAATCAAAAAAGTGTCAGTTCCAAATTTTTTCAATTTTCGTTTTTTCCATCGTTGCCACGAACAACCGTATCGTGCGCCAAACATATCTTAAGCTCAACTGAAATTCAGCCTTCGAACTATCAGCTTTTCCCCGAGTGTAGGTTGCCGGTGCCGGCACGGGGGAAGCGATTCCCGTCTGAAACACGGGCCAGAATTAGCTCTCTTAGGCCACGAATGTCTGTTATGGTGTCCAGTCGCGAACATATTGCATGACATCAAAACCATTTTCCGAACTCGGCCTGTCCGAGGCATTGCTCAAGGCCGTTGACAAGCTCGGCTTCGAAAAACCCGCGCCGATCCAGACCGCGGCCATTCCCCTCCTGATGGCCGGACGCGACGTCGTGGGCCAGTCGCAGACCGGCTCGGGCAAGACCGCCGCGTTCGCCATTCCCGCCATCGAAAAGACGGACCCGCAATTGCGCGCGGTGCAGGCGCTCATCCTTTGTCCGACGCGCGAGCTGGCCGTACAGGTTTCCGAGGAGGTGCATAAGCTGGCGTTTTTCAAGCGCGGCATCCACGCGCTGCCGATCTACGGCGGGCAGTCCTACGAGCGCCAGTTCCACGGCCTTCAGCAGGGCGCCCAAATCGTCATCGGCACGCCGGGCCGCATCATGGATCACATGCGCCGCGGCACGCTCCGGCTCAATAGCGTCAAGCTGGTCGTCCTCGACGAAGTGGACGTGATGCTCAACATGGGTTTCCGCGACGACATCGAGCTGATCCTGCAAGCCACGCCCAAGGAACGGCAGACCGTCTTTTTCTCCGCCACCATTCCGCGACCCATCCAGCAGTTGATCGAGAAGTACTCGCGCGACCCGCAACAGGTGCATATCGAGCAAAAGGCGCTCACCGTGCCGACGGTGGAGCAGGTTTATTACGAGGTGGACCGCCGCTACAAAATCGAGCTGCTCACGCGGCTCATTGACGTCCACGACTTCAAGCTCGGCATCATTTTCTGCAACACCAAGCGCATGGTGGACGATCTGGTGGATCATCTCGAAGCGCAGGGCTACATGGCCGACCGTCTCCACGGCGACATGACACAGAACATGCGCGACCGCGTGATGAACAAGTTTCGCAAGTCCGGACTGGAATTTCTCGTTGCCACCGACATCGCCGCGCGCGGCATTGACGTGGACGACGTGCAAGTGGTCTTCAACTATGATCTGCCTTACGACGTGGAGGATTATGTGCATCGCATCGGGCGCACCGGGCGCGTGGGCCGCAGCGGACAGGCGATCTCCTTTGTTTCCGGGCGCGAACTGTTTCAAATCCGCAACATCGAGCGCTACTCCAACGCGCGAATCCATCGCGCCCGGGTTCCCACCGAGGCGGAAGTCGTGGAAGCGCGGGAGAACGTGTTCATCGACAAACTCCGCGCGACGCTGAAGAGCGGCGAGTTCAAGCGGCAGGACCAGTTGATCGAACGGTTGCTGGAAGAAGGCTTCACCTCCACCGACATTGCGTCCGCGTGCCTCGCTCAATTGCAAAGCGGCGAAGCCGCGCCCGCGCACCCGCCGCGCACCGGGGAATATGAGCGCCCCGAACGCCCGGAGCGCGAACGTTTCCGCGACGGCCCGCGCGAACGCCAGGATGACCGCCGCGCCCCGCGCCACGAAAGCCGTGAACGCTTCGAGCGCCCGCAACATTTTGCCGAACGCCGCGAGCTCCGCCCGCCGCGCGTTGGAGCGCCGATCTCTGAACCGGCACGTCCCAAAAAACAGCCCGCCACCGGAACGCCGGTCTCTGACCCGGCGCATATCAAGGCAACTTCGCCGGTTGAATCCGAAGGTAGGGCGCGTCACTCTCCCGCAAAGCGGGACGCCGGCGGACACACACCTGCAAGCGGCGCGCACGGCTTGTCCCGCCATAGCGGCGCGACGGCGGAAGTGACGCGCCCTACCACCGACGCCGCAGTGAAATCGGAAGTTGAAAAGACCTTCTCCGACGAAGAAATTTTGGCTTCCGTGAAGCCCGAACCTCGCAAGCCGGTTGAATCCAAGCCGCCGCGCAAATCCGCCCCGCCCTGGGAACGCCGCGAGCACTCCGAAGAAAAGGCCGTTCGCCCGCCGAAGCAGAGCCGTCCTCCGGCTGGCGACTTCACGCGCCTGCACATCAATCTCGGTGAAAAAATGGGTGTGGTCCCGATTGACATCGTCAACGCCATCGCCGGCGAGACCGGCCTGCCGGGCAAGGTCGTTGGCAACGTGGACATCCGCGAGCGGCATCTGTTTGTGGAAGTGGCCACCGATCACGCCAACGCCATCCTCGCCAAGCTCAACCGCACCCGCATCAAGGGGCACAAAGTCAAAGTGAAGGCGGCGTGAGCACGAAAGAAGCAAGACATGGCGCGGAACCACCGCACTATGTATCGCAGGCTTTCCAGCCTGCGGGTTCACGGGACTTTCCAGTCCCGTGTCCGCATCATCCGCACTGGCGACTGGAAAGTCGCCAGAACCAGCAGACAGGAATGTCTGCCCTACAAATCTTTGAATCGCCGCAATGAGCCTCCCCGAACCAGCCAGACCGGTGGAACGCCTGTTTCCATTCGTTTTGCGGGCGGGGATCCTGCTCATCGGCCGCGAGAAGCTGCGTCACAACAAGGGCAAGCTGCATTTCGTGCTGATCACCGGAGATATCGCGGAAAGTGTCCGTGCGGAAATCCTGTTGGATTTCAAACATTACCCGGTGGTGCAGCATTTCTCGGCGGCGGACCTGGAGAAATTTTTTGGAATCAAAGGCGCCAAGGCGATCGGTTTCGCAAAGTCCGGCCTCGCGCAATCCATCTACGCCGAGCTGAAGGCGCACCGCATCAACCAACCGGTGACAAAGCCGAAGCCGCCCGAATCGCCGTCAAATTCTCCTGGACGAAAAATTTGAGATCGCGTGAGCCGGGACTGGTTTTCAATCCCCAACAGGCTTCCTCTCCGCCGAGTGCAGGCCGCCGGCGCCGGCGTGGAAGGTGATGCTGGTGCGTTCCGGATTGTCCGGCAATGGTTGTGCGCAGTTCCAAACGCAGGCACCGCATTGGATGCATTTCTCGCGGTCGAAATTCGGCACGCCACCATCACCGAGCGCGATGGTCTGGCCGCTGCAAATATTGGGGTGGAACGAAAAGCGCGTGCGACTTAACCTTTGCTGGCGCGCCGCCCGGGCTTGCTGGATTTCCGTTGGGCCTCGGACGATTGGCCGGCCGCGCAGGTTGCATTCACCGGCCGCTTTTTTTGCGGGGCGCCTTCCTCCGCCGGGGATTTCGGCGCGGTCTGCTCGTGAATCGTCTGCCGGAGTTGATCCAGCCCTTTGTCCATTGCGGATTTCGCGCACTTCAACGTGCTCTGGCTCGCGTTGATCGAGTCCGTCAGAATTTCGCATCCCTGACGGATCCGTTGAGCGTAGGCGCCCTCCTGCACCTCGATGCCTTTCGACTTTAAAAAGCTTTTCAGGTTTCCGAACATTTCTTCTTTATTGATTTGGTTCATATTGGTCCTAGTTTTTGCTCCCAAAAGGTGTCAGTTCCAACAATTTGCAATTTTCTTTTTTTCCATCGTTACCACGAGTAAGCGCATAATGCACCAAACGCATTTATGGCTCAACTGAAATTCAGCTCTCGAATTTGTTAGTTCTCCGCCGAGTGCAAACCTCCCGTCCCAGCGCGAAAGGCGATGTTTGTCTGGTCCGGGTTGCCGGGGACCGGCGTTGCGCAGTTCCAAACGCACGCGCCACAATGGACGCATTTCTCGCGGTCGAATGTCGGCACGCCACCATCACTGAGCGCAATGGCCTGCCCGGAGCAAGCCTCGATGCAAATCTTCGTCCCGCATTTCTCGCACAGTTCCGGATAGAGGAACACGACATGGTCCGCGTAACCGGAGGGCGCCTGCACCTTGCCGCCCATGAGCAACGCGTCCTGATGCGACATGAGCAACTGGCCGTCGTAAGGAATCGCGGGCCAGCCGACTTTCTCCATCAGCGCGCCGTGAAGTGAGCTGTTCCGCGCCTGGCATTCTTCATGAAGCTTTGCGATTTCTTCTGGTGACACACGGCCCCGATAATATTCCTCGATGGACGGGATGCGTTTCCATGGCGGCACGGGATCGCTGGAGAGTGAAAATCGTCCGTTCGTCAAACCCGCCAGCGCCATGCCCACCATGCCACGCACCACGCCTTTTTGAAAACCGTCGCGCGACTTCTTGGCCACGATCGCTTCCTTTTCCACCCAGCTTGCGCGGCGTCGTTTCACGTAGGCTTCGTCAAGATTCTGTTTCGTGAACGGTTTCTTTGCCTTGAGCAATTCGAGGACGGCTTCGGCGAGTTGTGTGCCGGTAGCCCAGGCTTCATCCACACCGGAGCCGGTGAGCACATTCGTGCTGCCGCTGCCTTCGCCGACGCGCGCATAACCGTCGCCAACGAGATGCGGTTCACCGCGGCGGCCCGATTCACCAAGCGTTTTCGCGCCCCACGAGCGGAGCTTGCCGCCTTTGAGGTAGCGCCAGAGATACGGGTGCAGCATCCAGTGCTGGAGCTGGCGATAGACCGTGCGCATCGGGCTGTCGAACCACGACGGCACGAAGATGCCGAGCGACGCGACGCGGTCAGGATGCACGTAGAAGAATCCGAAAATCTCAGGTTCCGGAAAACCAAACGTGTGCAGCACGGTGCCGGGTTTGAGCGGCGTGTCTTCAGGCAAATCCACGACAAACTTCATGCCCACCGCCCAATCACGAGTGTGATGGCCCTCGGGCATGCCGAAGTGGGCATCCAATTGCTGGCCAATGGGCCCGACCGGGCCGTCACCGATGACCGTGAGCGCGGCGTGGATGTCCATGCCCGGCGTGAAGCCATTGGCAGGCTGCCCCTTTTTGTCCACGCCTTGGTCGAGCAAGCGGACACCGACAACTTTGTTCTCCTCAATGAGCGCCTGCGACACGGGTGTTCCGGGCCAAATTTGGACCGTTCCGGTGCTTTGCACCTGCGCGCCGACCCATTGCATGAACTGGCCCATCGAGAGGATCATGCCGCCATCCTTGTGCAGGAATGAAGGCGTCCACGGCAGATTGAGTGCGTCGTGTTCCACCGGCAGCGCCCACTTGAACGTGCGAATCATCGCATCCGCCGCGCGCAACGTGGCCGAGCGCCGGCTGGCACCGACCGGATCGAGCAAATAAAGAACTTTTCCTTCACCGACCGGTGCCGCCATTGGAATTTGCGCCTGGTCGAGATCGGGAAACGTTGCGCGCAAAGCCCGCGCTTTCGTTACGACACCGGAGACGCCGAAGCCAATGTCATCGGCGCGTTCGTAGCAGAGCACCTGCGGTAGCATCCCAGGCACGGCGGCGCTTTCGACGGCGGGTGTGCCGTCCGCATTGACCAGTTGCTTCGAGAGCGTGGTGAGGAATCCTGCCGTGGCCGGGCCGAAGCCGACGCAGACGATGTCCACATCCATGCGCTGGCGCTCGATCTGAGTCTGTGCTGCGTCCATGCTCAAACCGGATAATCCAGCGCCTCGCGGGTCATCACCTTCGTCAGCGCCTCGGCGGCGCGGTCCTTGGCCAGGCGACAGCCGGTGAGGCAACCGTCCAGCTTGGCGCGCAAGCGGACGAAATCTTCGAGACCGGCGAACTTCACGCAGGGGCCGGCCTTGAGCGGATGGGACTCGCCTTCTTCCGACACGTCCGAGTAGGCGCGGGCCGAGCCGTCAATGCCGGGGATGATACCTTCGAGGGATTCGAGTTCCTCGGCCTGGTAGCACGCGTGACAACTGGTTTCGTCCCACGCCGGATGACGATTGTAGCCGTGGACGATTTCGGCGCAGATGCGGCTGATTTCGCCGGCGGCGCGCGCGCATTGCACGTGGCAAAGATCCATGAAAAAATTCACCATGCCGGCAAGACCATCGGCGAGCGCAGGAATCGCGGCGCCTTTCGTTTCCAGTTCGATCACATCGAGGGTGAATTGCCGCGCGGCGAGCAGCCAGCACAGCGCATCGGCCAGCGGGAAGGTCACGCCCTGGCGCGTCTTATGATAGAGTTTCACGCCATCGGCATCCCTGACTTCCTGGACGTGGTGGAGGGTCCAGAACCAGAGTTGCATGGCGCTGGCGAGCGTGCAGGCGCCGGTGCCGGGCCGCTCGGAGGCGATGCGCCGCATTTCCAGAATCCACTGCTTGAATTGCGCGAGGAACAACTCGTTGTTCATTGTGATCGAGAGCTGGAGTCGTTGCACGGCTTCCGGCCCTTCGTAGGTCGCTTCGAGTTGCGCGTCCATCCACTTCTGGCCGAGGAAGCCGGGGCAATCCTCCGTGACGCCATAACCGCCCATGAGGCTGACGGCCTCGCGCATCATGGTCGCGCCGTGGCCGGTGTTCCAAAGCTTGCACGCCGGGCAAAGGACACTGGCGAGCGAGTCGAGTTTGACGAATTGAACGAGCGGGTCGGATTCAAGCATTTCCTGGCGCTTCAATTCCCGCTCGCCGACGGATTGGGAAGTAATCTGAAGCAGTTCCAACGCATCCTTTTGTTTCAACGCCAATTCCTTGAGCGCGGCACGGCCGGTGAGTTTCCTTTCGGCCAGCAACTGGTCCTTTTGTTTTTCCAGCGGGTCCAGCACGTCGAACATCCGCGCGGCCTCGAAACCGAGCGAGGCGCTCGCCTCGCCGGCGGCCCAGATGTCCACGAGGCGATGCAACACGTCTTCCTTTTGCTGCAAACCGAGTTCGTAGCGCGGCGTGCCGGGCGCGCCTTCGCCGCCACGGAAACGGCGGCGTTGGTAAAGAATAACCGGCTCGACGGCGGAAAGCAGTTTCGCGGCGGTCATCAGGCCGACGGTTACGCGCGTGCGGCGAAAAACGGCTTCGATGATTTCGCCGTTCGAATAATTCGGGACGATAACCCCGTCCTTGACCGTGTAGCCGCCGACGATGCGGCTGGCCGGCACCTTGAGATTGAAGACGGGATCGTTTGTCGAGGAAAGCTGGTGGACGAGTTTCTTCGTCGGCGTGCCGCGGTCCCAGATGCCGGGGTCGCCTTCTTCGAGGATGACCATGCAACTGCCCTTGATTCGTTTGTCGTCGGAATCCACGGCGGCGGTCACGACGTTGGCGAAGCCCATGTTGGTGATGAACCGCCCGCGCTTGTCCACTTGCAGCACCGGCTCGTGGCCATCCTTCCACTCGGCAACGCGAATTTTGCCGGCGAGCATTCCGGTCTCAACCCCGGCGAACGGGATCGGTTCGGTAAGCGCAAATGCGGCGCGGACCTGCTTGCGTTTCTCACCCGGCTTGAGCGGCGCGGCGCCGCTGACATATTTGGCGCGCTGCTCCGGCGTTCCTCGCTCATGAATCGGCGCCAGACCCAGATTGCCCGCAAGGCTGCACGTGGCAGCCCCGGCGTCCACCCACGAAAGTTCGAACGCAACCAGCGCCAGCGCGAGGTTCTTCGGCCCGACGATGAAGCCGCCCTCCTCCGGGTCAAGGGCCGCGGCGGTGATGCCGCTCCCGTCGAAGTGTTGAAGCAGTCCCGCTTTCGCAGGCGTCCATTCGTGCGAATTGCGTCCGCCGTCCGCGACGACACGGGCGACCGGCCCGCGCGCCACGGCGCGGCTGGCCTGCACGAGCATGTGTAATTCGTAACGGTCGGCGAAACGCCACATGATTTGGCGGACGTCGTCCCCGGGGAGAGTTTGCAATCCCGGCGCGGATTTTTTCCCAGCGATCACTTCCATAAAAAATCTTTCATTTTCGAGCGGCTCTTTTTGTCATCTAAATTTTTTCCGTAACTTCGGCAACCCAAACAGACAACGAACCTTGCATAAGAATTTGTCGTTTTTCCAGAATAAAAGGCGGGGGTTTTCAAAAAATAATGCCGGAAAAAAGTTCCGCTGATTCCGGTTTTGGAGAATCGCCGCTGGCGGGGGGCTTGTTAGAGGTGTTTTTGAAACCACAACAGCGTTTGCTTCAGCCAGTTGAAGTTGAAATAGCCGCGAAGGTATGCGTATTGGACGAACAGCAGTCCGATAAAAACCGCCGTCCATTCCCAGCACAATTTCCGTTCCTTGCGGCCTTTGATCAGACCCAGCGCGGCGACCGCGTTTCCGGCCACGGCGAGCGCCAATCCCCACAACATCAACCGCCGGGCTTGGGGAAGCGCGAAAATCTGCCAATCCCCAAACTGCACTCCGGTAACCGCCGGGATGCCGAAGAAGATGATCGCCAGCAGAACACAGTTGACGCACTGGATCAGGAATCTTTGCATGAACAAACCCTGGCGGGCGTCTGTCGTCCGGTCTTCATGTTTGACCGTTTAATTGATTCTCTCCGCAATCTGGCAGCGAAACATTCGCTTCTTCATCCAGCGCACCGCCAGCAAATCATAAAACGATGCGAACAGGCGGTTCCAAATGCCGTAGTGGCTCCGACCGGCATGGCGGGGGTTGGCCGCAATCGGGATTTCGGTGACGGTGAAGCCTTCGATCTTGAACAGGGTCGGCATGAAGCGGTGCATTCCCTTGAAAAATTTCAAGTTCTCGATGCACTCGCGTTTGAATGCGCGGTAACAACAGCCCGCGTCGCTGATGTTTTCGCTCGACAGCTTGTTGCGGACCCAATTGGCGATCCGCGACGACGCCACGCGGATGAACCCGTCGCTCTGGCGCCGCGCCGCCACGCGTGAACCGCAGGCGCAGTCGAATTTTTCGAGCGCCGCCAGCAATTTCGGCAGGTCGCGCGGGTCGTTCTGCAAATCGGCATCGAGGGTGACGATGGCCCGGCCGCGCGCCGCCTGCATGCCCGCCCACAGCGCCGCGGACTGCCCACAGTTGAACGCGAACCGCTGGGCGCGAATGCGCGGGTCGCCCGCCGCGAGGTGTTTGAGGATTTCCCACGTCCGGTCCTTGCTGCAATCATCGGTGATGACGACCTCGTAGGGCAGCTTGAGCGGCTCCGTCGCCTCGCGGACCGCCGTGATGAGCGCGAGCAGATTTCCCTCCTCGTTGTAGCAGGGAATGACGAAGCTGAGTTCGGGCGTTTCGGGCATTTTTATTTCCGTAAAAACTCGGCAATTACATCGCAGACATTGCCAGCGGCGTCGAGGTTCATTTCGCCGGGAACCGCCCGAGGCGGGCGAACGCCGGAGGACATCAATGGAACCGTTTCGTGACGACGTTGTCCGGCCGGAGAATCACTTCGCGCCCCTTCCAGCATTTGACGCCGATGTGGTTCATCCGGCCGAGATGATACCGCCAAGACATGCCGTAAAACGGATTGTGCGTCGGCCAGAACGAAATGATGTCCACGCCGATTTCATTTGCCATTTCGATGGCGCGCTGGATCGCCTTCGGCTGGTCGTTCCAGTTGAACAAAAGGTATTTCCATTCCAGCACCGGCTGGCTCAGGCCGCGCGCGTCGCGATACGCCACCATCGCTTTCATCGCGGCGTGGGCTTTTTCAAAACTTCCCTCCTGCATGTATTTCGCGCTCATCTCGTCGCTGATGCCATGGACGGAAAAAAGGATGTGACTCAGACTCAACGCCGCCTCGCGCTTGGCGTCGGTGTTCAACAGAATGCCGTTCGTGGAGACCAGAATCCAGCAGTCGGGATTTTTGGCGCGCAACAACGGCAGTTCCTGCACGATGGTCGGCGACAAAAACGGCTCGCCGAGGTTCAGGTAAAACAGTTTCTCCATTTTGAGCTGGTGCACCAGGTCGGCCATCCGGCTGAGATCCTCCAGGGGCATCCGTTTGTTCGAGCGGATGGCTGCCGCGCCTTCACGCGCGCAGCCGATACAGTCAACGTTGCACAGCACGGTGTTTTCCAACAGCATCCCGCGATACGGCAATTGCGGTTTGGGCGGCGCGGTGTTTTTGGGCAGGCGTCTGATGGTGCAACGCACACAGGTGGGAATCGGAATTTTCCCCCGAGCCAACTCGTCGCGAAAGCGCTGCGCGACCGGCCCGAAATAAATTTCCTCAAACGTGTTTTTACGCAGATCGCCAATATGTCCGCTGCCATCGTAATCCTGGCAACAACAGGAAACTGTCAGGTCGGAATTGACGGTGATGTTGTAATCTTCCTGACCCGCCAGCGTGGAACAATAATAACCGCGTCCAGTGATCCGCGCGCGGAGTTCAAACCACCAGACCATCATCCGGCGGATGAAATCGCTGACGCGCCAGTTGAAGCGCGTCTTCGGATTGCGGATGACTCGCGATGTCGGCGGATTGGCCATAAGGAAGATTGCTTCTTTTCAAAAGCTTCACGCAAGCTCGTTTTGGGCCCGGCGCGACAATTTAATTCAGCAGCGTGTGACAATCAATGATCGCGCCTGCCTGGGAAACGATGTTCTTACCATGAATAATGCACCGTGTAAGTCACCGTGCGCTCCTCGTCGGGTTTGACCGGCATGCGGAACTCGATCGTTTGTGAGTCCGTTTTTTTGAAATCGTCCGATTTCTGCATGATTTCCCAATTGCTCCAGCGGTAAAGATGCTCGACCACGCAGATTTCCACCGGCTCCTTCTTGCGGTTGCGCAACTTGATCTCGAACGTTTCGTCCAGCCATTTGTCGCTGGTGTCCACGCGGAAATTGGTCTGCTTGCGTTCGCCGACAAGGTCGAAGGCGTTGCCGGTGGTCACGCGAATGGTCTCGTTGCGCGGCGTGTGGTCAATCATGTCCTCGCCCACGAATTCCATCTGGCCGTCGGCATCGCGGCGGTAAAACCGCAGCTTGCCCTTGGGCAGCGCAATGCCGAGATGGTTCGTCTCCGCGTTCACAAACTCGCGCATCACCCGGACCTTCTTGTTGCCCTGCGTGCCGTAACCACGGTCCTGGATCAACCCGCCGTAAAAGCGGTAGTCGGACGAGCCGTCATAAACGTAAATCACCGGCGCTTTCACATCCGTGGCGCGGACAAATTCCACCTGCTTGGTCTCGCGGTCGAGCAACGTCGTGGGCCGCGCCAGCGAGTAAAGATGAAATTCGTCAAAGGCCTTTTCGGTTACGGTTCCCCCTCCTTCTTCCGCCATGTTCATCGCTTTCATTCTCATCACGCCATTCAGTACGATCGCCGGCTGAATTTTATTCACGTCGCCAGCCATCAATTTGATTTTGGCGTCCCGGAACGTCTTGCCGCTGTGGTTGTTCATTGTCACCCAACCGATCAGGTCCACCGTGTCGCCCTTTTCCGGCGAGACGAGGTTGTAATCCGCCTCCCAGGTGAACCCGCCGGTGATGTAGCTGACTTCGGCGTCGAACTTGCCCGGCTGGTCGGACTGGAGCAGCCAGTTCAGCGTCGGCTTGAGCACGGTGTCGTCGCCCAGATCGGGAAACAATGGGGTTCCGGGCAGAGTGAACTGCAGTTTGCCGTTCACCTCGATGATGGGCTGTTCCGAACCGCCGCCCGGAACGTAGCCGCTGCGGATGATTTTGCCCGGAATGAGTTCGCGCGATTGGGTGTTGTCCTTCAGGCGGAGGTTTTGAAAATCAATCGTCTTGCCCTCGAACAGCGACAGCAGCAGTTCCTGGGTGACGGGGTCGTTGCGGTAATTTTGCTCCCAGATCTGGAGCGAATGTTTGCCGCCCGGGTCGCGCAAAATCACCGAGTCCGGCTCGACGCGCGCGGTCGCGTCGGCGTAACGCACGTTGTTCACGCCGGATTTGAGGTCGAGCGGGACCGTGTCGCGCACGACGGCGAAGTCCTGGTTGTAAATGGTCAATGCCGGCTCGGCGCCAAAGACTGCCTGCGCCATCAAGCCGGCCAAACTGGCGATGGAGATGATTTGTTTCATAGATATTTATGCGTTACGAATTCATTAACACTGGTGAAGGCAGACAGTTGTCATAACAAGGTAAAAAGTTTGTAAAAAATCCTTCAAAGGGTGCTGGTGGCGGGAGTCGAACCCGCCGCGCCGAGGGAAAGAATGGAAGCGAGAGTTTTCATAACTTGTTTGGCTGGTAATAATGCATAACTGATTCATTGGACTGCGTCCCGCCCAAAATGCTCCCGATTTTTCGCGAGTCACGGCTGGTTGGTTTTCGCTCAAGCCGGGACGATGCAGTTGGCAATGGGGAGCGCGCCCGCCTGGCACGGTGACAGGACA
>PMOA01000087.1:17480-17977 GCA_003161635.1 Limisphaerales bacterium | reverse complement strand
TGAAAAAAGTGTGGGTAAGTTTTTGTTGTATTTATCCAGAATTATGAATAAATTATGTTTAACCCTAAAGAGTGGTGACCTGTCGTCTTGGGCGTAGATCTGAAGAGGATGGACCGTCACTCAAGCAAAAAAAGAAGTAAACCTATGAAAAAGTTAACAAAAGCAGCAATCGTGTTCGGTTTCACATTGGCGGTCGCGTCGAGTACAAGCTTCGCCCAATTCGCACTCACAATTAACGAGTTTGGTGGTTCGCTTAATGGTATTCCATTCACAATCGGGCCGGATCCCTCGGGGGGAGTAACAACGTCTCCCGTCTTGATTTACAGCCTGCCGTTCGCGGTCACACCCGGAGATGTGATACTCACGGAACCTGGTCAACCTAATGGGCCGAATTCTGATATTGTCCGGTTCTGGAATCCTACAGGCATCAACCAATCCGAAATAATCTTTTATTCGGATTTTTCTGCCGCTGATCCCGCTGATGCTCCGGCGGACGT
>PMOA01000087.1:0-17427 GCA_003161635.1 Limisphaerales bacterium | reverse complement strand
GGAATCAAGCGTTTCCGCAGGAGAGGCCTTTCTCTCGACAGCAGTTTGAAGTCTTAGCAGACTGTTGAAAAACGCCTGTTTTGAAAAATTGACCCTCAAAATCATTGGGGTTTGTGCATGAAATTTGGTCGAAAATGAGTTTTTCAGCAGCCTGTTAATTAGTCTGATCCAATAACGATAGCGGCGTTTACGATGCCGGTTCGACCTTTGCGGCTGTCCGTTGTTCGTAATCTTCCAGCGACGGGATTTTCATCAGGGCACGTTTGGCGTAGGCGCGATGCACCGCTTTGCTGCTGTGCCCCAAAGCCTCCTGCGCGAATCGTTCCGGGTAGCCAACGGTCTTCGCCCGTTCCGCCCATGCGTAGCGGTAGCTGTGGAGCGTGACGCCTTTAATGCCGTGCTGGCGGCAGCGCTGGCCAAACTCCGTGACGCGGTCGCCGGCGCGCACGCGGGACAGATACGGAAACAACACGCCTTCGGCAGGCAGGTCTTTGAACAGGTTTAGGCTTCCGTGCCCAAGTGGACGATGACGGGCACGCCGGTTTTTTTGCGAACGAAACTGACGGTGCCGTTCGTCCAGTCCATGTCCTCGCCTTTCAAACTGGCAATGTCGCCCTGACTCGCGCCCAGGTGCCAGCACAAGCCCTACCGGGGGCAACGGCACCACGACGCGGTCACTGCAAAATTCCGTCAGCATCCGATCAACCGGCGGTTCCCTATCACCAAAGGCGGTTACCACGCCGACCGGGACGGTCTGTTTAAGCATATCCGCAAACCAGCGGGCGTAGGCCGGATCAGGGTGCTTACCCTGTTCCGCAAATTTCGGGAATTCCACGATGAACTTTTTAGCCAAGACCAACGGCGTTATGCGCTTCATGTTCGCCCAGCCGAAATAGCAATCCCCATCCGCACTGGAGTAGCGGGGCAACGATTCATAAACCACGTCGTCGGCAAGGCGTGCGCCGTGGGCGGTGGGTCAGGCTGGAGGGGACAATGCAGCAACGCCAATAGCAGCCGGACGCCGAAAGGAGGGGACGAGATGAATGGCCGTTTCCCTGCAGCCCGCTGTTCGTTGGCCGGCGCGCGCTTTTTTCAGGGTCGGTCCGCTGCCCTGCGGGAATTGGCAGGAATCTCGCAAGTTGGTTTACGACATTTGAAGAGGCATGGACTTCAGTTGCCTACAACCTCCGTCGACTGTCAGCAAAAACGTCAGCCAAGGTGCAGTGGAAGTGCTGAATTCATTTCAGTATTTGCCTTTTTGAGGCAGCCAGCTATATGGTCTATGGTTTGTGAACCAAGCAAGTGTGACGCCATGAATAAAGCAACCCGCATTCTCGTTGTGGATGATGAACCCGCCGTCCTTGAAGTTTTTTCAATGATCCTGCGCCGTGCAGGTTACGAAGTTTGGGAGGCATCGAACGGGCGGCAGTGTCTCCAGGTGACGCGCGAAAGGCGGCCGGATCTGGTGCTGCTGGACGTAAGGCTGCCTGACCTGAGCGGGATTGACATCTGCAGGCAAATCAAGGCCGACGCGGCACTGTTGGACATTTTTGTCGTTTTGGTTTCCGGAATGGCGACCAGCGCCGCCGACAAGGTGAATGGCGCGGAAACAGGTGCCGATGACTACATGGTCAAACCAGTGAATCCGGATGAATTCCTGGCGCGCATTCGAACGATCGTGCGTCTCCGCGACACCACCGCCGCACTGCGGGCCAGCGAGCAACATTATCGGCGGTTGGTTGAAATCCTGCCCAACGCCGTTGGCCTGATTGACCTCCAAGGCCGGCTGACTACGGCCAACCGGCAGGCCGTGGAAATGCTCGGTTATGCAGGCCCGGGGGAGTTGCTGGGAAAAAGTGCCTTCGACCTGACGCCGCCAGAGGAGCATGAGCGCATGAAAGCGGAGCTAACCGTCACGCTCGAAACCGGCGTCATGAGAAACGCTGAGTACACGATGCTCAGGAAAAATGGCAGCCGTTTCCCGGTGGAATTAAGTGCCGCAGTATCAACCGACGTGGACGGCCAATCCCGTGGGATCGTCATTGTGGCGCGCGACATTACTGCGCGGCAGCAGGCCGAAGCAAGGATCCGGGAACTGCTGCACACTCTCGATCAAGCACACGATGCGATCATCATCCGCGACCTGGAAGGGCGCATTCAATACTTCAACCAGGGGGCCAAGCGGTTGCTGGGATGGAACGCGGATGAAGTTCGAGGACGCCACGTCACCGAGTTGTTTTCCGAGGACACTTTCGAATTCGACGCGGCGCAGGAGAAACTGTTGCAAGCTGGCGAATGGGATGGCGAGTTGCATATGTTGACCAAGGCCCGCCAGCCGCTCATCGTCCACAGCCGGTGGACATTGGTGCGCGGGGAGAAGGATCAGTCCGCGTACGTGGTATGCATCAATACCGATCTCACCGAGCAGAAGCGAACCGAGGAGGCGCTCAAGGAACGCGAGGAACTGAGCCAAAAAATCATTGGCACCGCGATGGAGGGTTTTTGGATGCTTGATCTTGAAGGGAATCTCGTGGACGTGAACGAGGCATACTGCCGCATGAGCGGTTATTCCCGCCAGGAATTGCTTTCCATGCACATCAGCGACATGGAGGTCAACGAGGCTTCTCCCAAACTGGTAGGCCAACACATACAACGCATTATCCAATCCGGGAGTGACCGTTTCGAGAGCCGCCACCGCTGCAAAGATGGACGGATCATCGAGGTGGAAGTCATCGCGACGTTTCTCAAATTGCGGAAGCGCTACGTGTTCGCTTTCATGCACGACATTACCGAACGCAAGCAAGCCGAGCAGCTCCTGCGAGCGAGCCAGGAACGTTTCCGGCAACTGGCAGAGAACATCGGGGAGGCTTTCTGGATCAGCAACCCCGCGAAGAACGAGATGATTTACATCAGTCCCGGATATGAGGAAATCTGGGGACGGACCTGCGAAAGCCTGTACGCCTCGCCCATGGGTTGGGTTGAAGCCATCCATCCCGATGATCGTGAGCGCGTACTGGAATCGGCTCTCACAAAACAGATTTCAGGCCGGTATGACGAGGTCTATCGCATCGTGCGACCCGATGGCGCGCATCGCTGGATTCATGATCGCGCCTTTCCGATTCGCGATGATTCCGGAGAGGTTTACCGGCTCGTCGGGATTGCGGAAGACATCACCCAGCAGAAGGAAACGGAGGAAGCGTTGCGGAATGCAGAGGCCCGGTACCGCGGTATCTTCGAGAACGCAACCGAAGGAATCTTTCGGACGACGCCGGAAGGCCGTATCCTCATCGCCAGCCCGGCATTGGCCCGGATGTTCGGGTACCAGTCGCCCGAAGAAATGGTGTCCAGCATAACCGATGTCGGGCGGGAGATTTATGTCTCATCCGAAAAACGGGTGGAAATGAAACGTTTGCTGCGGGAACGGGGGGCGATTCAAGGATTTGAAGAGGAAAATTACCGCAAAGACGGCAGCATGATCTGGGTCAGCTTGAACGCGCACGTCGTTTATGATGCCAGCGGTGCCGTCCAATATTTCGAGGGGACCGTCCAGGACATCACCGAGCGCAAGCGCGCAGAAGGCCAGGTGGCGATGCTGGCTCATGCCGTCGAAAGCACGGTCGAAATGATTTGCATCAGGGACATTGAGGATCGGTTCGCATTTGTGAACCGCGCCTTTTTGCGGGCCTACGGTTATACCAAGATGGAGATTATGGGGAAAACCCCGGACATACTCTTTTCTCCGAACAATCCACCAACGCTGATATCAGAGATTCTGGCGCAAACCCGCCTTGACGGCTGGCGCGGTGAGGTGCTGGACCGCCGGAAAGACGGGACGGAATTCCCGATCTTTCTAAGCACTTCGAAAATCGTGAATCCGGATGGCCGCGTTATTGGATTGATGGGAGTGGCACAGGACATCACCGAGCGCAAGCGGACGGAGGAACAAATCCGGTTGCTGGCCTACGCAGTTCAAAGCGCTCGGGATCTCATTTGTATTACCGACGGCGAAAACCGCTTCACCTTTGTCAATCAGAGTTTCGTTAAAGCCTACGGCTATAGCCAGGAGGAAGTCCTGGGAAGGAAACCGGATTTTCTTTATTCGCCGAAGAATCCGCCGGGGCTTTACGAGCACATTTTCCGGCAGACTCTCGGCGGCTCCTGGACGGGCGAACTCCTGAACCGCAGAAAAGACGGAACTGAATTCCCGATTTCACTTGGCACTTCTGAAATCAAGAACAGCGAAGGCAGAACCATTGGCCTCATTGGTGTAGCCAGAGATATCACCGAACGCAAACAGGCCGAAGAAGAGCTGCGGCGTTTGCCTCTGCGCATCATCGAGGCGCAGGAAGCGGAGCGTTTGCGCGTGGCGCGCGAACTGCATGACGGCGTCAATCAACTCATTGCCTCTGCGAAAATGAGGCTCCGCAAGGTGGAAGACGGTGCGGTGTCGCTAAACCCCGCGGCCAGGGAAATCCTCGCGCGATGCGGCCGGCTGCTCGTTCAGGCGCTGGAGGAAAACCGCCGCATCGCCCACAACCTCCGCCCCAGTGACCTGGATGAGTTCGGGTTGGCCGCAGCCTCCCGCAATTTCTGCAAGGAGCTGCAGTCGCGGACAAAGCTGGAGGTGAAATACAACATCGCACGTATTGACCAACGCCTGACCCCGGCGCTTGAACTGAATCTCTTTCGCATCATGCAGGAGGCTGTCAACAATATCGAGAAACATGCCCGCGCCAGGGAAGTCCGGCTCCGAATCGCATTTCACGGCGACTCCATCGTCTTGAAAATCCAGGACGATGGGCGGGGATTTGATTCCAAGCGAGGCAAGGCTGGCAAAGGGAAATGGCGTGGAATCGGCCTCACGAACATGCGCGAACGGGCTGAGTTTTTGGGCGGAACCTGCACGGTGGAATCCGCGCCAAAGCGAGGCACAACCATCACTGTGCGTGTGCCGTGTGGGAGGGCTAAATGATGTAGATTCGCAACGGTCTTTACGTCGCGAGCGGAAAGGCCCGGCTTACGCAGGGCCGGTTTCCGCCCAGCAGACCGCGTAGCGAATCAGTGCATTCAAGCACTTCAAGTTCAGCTTTTTTTGGATCTGTGTGCAGTGAGTGGAGACGGTTGCAACACTTAAGTGGAGTTGGCGGGCGATTTCCAGGTTGCTTTTGCCCTGGCCAAGCAAGGCCAGGATTTCGATCTCTGAGTCCGTGAGCCTTTCAAGCGGCCGGGTTTTCGCCTTGGAGCGGCGCTCCTGAGAAAGAGTTGATCGGCCTGCCATTACCTGTTCACTGACATAGGTGTGTCCACCAAGAACATCCCCAATGGCTTGGATGATCTCCTCCGGATCTTCCTGTTTCATGATGTAGCCGTCACCGCCGGCTCGCAGCACCCGGTCGGCGTAGAGCGCCTCATCGTGCATGGAGACAACCAGCAGCTTGATCTGGCTGTTTTGGGACCGAAGCTCTTTGATCAATTCCAATCCGCTTTTCCCAGGTAGAGTGATATCCACCAACACCAGATCCGGTTTGAGGCGGCCGATAGTCCGGAGGGCCTGGGCGGCGTCACCCGCTTGCCCGCATACAGTCAAATCCTGCTCAGCTTTTACAAGCTGCGCCAAACCTTCGCGAAAGACCGGGTGGTCCTCCACGATGAATACTTTTTTTTGCAATGCGGGCATACTTCCCGGGCACCCCTCCAGGAAGCGCTTCCGTCGCTGATTTGCGAGCCTTGTGAACCGAACCGCTCGCATTTGTCCAGCAGACCAAGTGTCCTGAATGGGAGTGGAAACTAGCCGTGGATCGCGCGAAGTCAATGCCCAAGGTGATTTGGGCAGAGAAAAACAGGCCATTCCGTCGCTCGAGTTTGACCCTGACGTGGCATTATGAAGCATTACGTGGCATTTGGCATGTCCCAAAAGTGTACAAAGATGTCCCACCGTGGCATTGACGCGCTCGAGTGCCAAAGACATGATAACAACACAGTTTGGGACAGAAAGGTATAATAACTGGACAGTTTGAGATAGGAAAGAAAAGGAATTTAAAAATCCGTCGCGCGAGCGAATAAACAACAGTAAAGAAAATAATAAATCATATAGAAAAACATGATAAAGAAAAACATGAAAAAGTTTTGCATAATATTAAGTTTTGCCGGGGTGATGGCGGTACCCAATCTGTTCGCCTCAATGAGTGTTACATTGATAGATAACACGTCGCAGTATAGTTACAATAATGGAGGTGAGTTCAGGGCGGTTGGCAGCGCGGACTTGCTTGCAGCCGACCCTGGGCTGGCAGGTTACTCATCGTTTACGAGTGGCACAATAAGCGCTGCTACAGATGGCTCATCTTGGGGGTATAATTCCGGTTTAATTGGTCAGACCTATTTTCAAACCTTCTGCATTGAGTACAACGAGGAATTTTCTCCCGGCACGAGTTATGGCGTCGCTATTAGCAGCAGGGCCATGAACGGCGGTGAGCCGCCCAATGGAGATCCGCTCTCAATCGGTACGGCTTGGCTGTACAACCAGTTTGCCGCGGGCACCTTGAGTGGATACAATTACACTTATGGAACCAGTAGTCGTGAGAATTCGGCCGGCGCTCTGCAGCAAGCAATTTGGTGGCTGGAGGGCGAAAACAACGGTGTGAGAAACAGTTTCATCAACACGGCTGAAGAGGCGTTATACGGCGGATTACATGGCAGCGCTCAGGATGCACTTATTGTGGGCGACGCCAATGGCGCATACGGCGTTGTTGCGCTGAACCTTGGTGCTCCTGGTCAGGTTCAGGATCAGTTGTTTATCGACAAGCCTGTTCCTGAGCCCACGACGATGATCGTGGGTGCGTTGCTGCTGCTTCCGTTTGGAGCGAGCACGCTGCGGATCTTGCGCAAGAACCGCGCGGCATAACGCTTGACGTGGTCAGTTTTTTCACGGGTTTTTAGTTGGATCAGGCCGGCTTTGAACGCCGGCCTGATTTTTTGCGGCAGTTCGACCATTCGCATTCCTCGAGTTTACGAAACCCGCACATCCTGCCCACGAACGTCTCTCCGTAACGCAGACATTCCTGTCTGCGGTTCGGGCGACTTTCGAGTCACCCGAAAGAACACCGGGCTGGAAAGGCCGGTGAATCCCGCCACGGCGGGACTGGAAAGCCTGCTCTACATCCAGGTTCATGGTCCCGATCCACGATTTTGGAATCGTGGAGGCTTTCCATGAACCTTCACCTGGGGCGCGGACAGCCTTGTCCGCGCGAACCCAACCGGCTCACCTCGCGGACATGGCTGTCCGCGCTCCTTCGCCAAGAGGGTTCATGGTCCCAATGCATGCGAAAAATCGAAAGAAGGCTTTCCATGAACCGGCGCTCCGGAGTGCAAATTTTTTCAATTTCCAATCTGCAATCTGCAATTACGCTGCAGCCGCCGAGGTAACGAGGCTCCATTCTTTAGGAACTCTCAACCCTCAACCAACCTCGAACCATAGAGCCTCCTCACCAGTCTTCGCACCAAGTGCTACGCCCGGCAGGCGTCGGCGGCTACGAAGACAGTGAAATGTCCGGGCTTTAAGGCAGCAGCTCGATCCGATAAAACCGTTGCTGGTCCGGTCCTGTGGCATCAAGCGTCGTCATCACTGCGTTGGTTGCGATGATGGTCGAGCCCAGATTGTTCCAGTTGATCTGATTCAGATTGGTCTTGTACCACATCTGATAAGTTTCCCCCACCGTGGCGCTCCAGGTCAATGTGAGCGTGGCGCCCGTTTCCCCCACCGTAAGAAAACTCGGCGGCGGTGAAGCCGTAATGTTGAGCCGGAAAATGGTGCCGTCATCGTTCGTGCCGCCATTGGCGGTCGTGCCATAAAAACTTCCATCCAGCGTCTGGACCAACCCGAGGGGATGGGCGCCATTGGTGCCGTTGAAAGAAGCCAGGGTGGTGAGTGTGCCGTTGGTCGTCAACTTGAACATCGTGCCGTAGTTTGTATACGCGCCGCCGTTCTTGGTTGTGCCGTAGAAATTGCCATCACTGGCCAGCAGCAGGGCCGCTTGCGGGTTGGCGCCATTCGTGCCGCCGAAAGACACCAGCGGGGTGAGTGTGCCGTTGGTGGTCATCCTAAAAACGGTGCCATAACCGTTGGTGCCGCCGTAGAAGGTTGTGCCATACAACATGCCATCGGCGCCTTGCGTCAGCCCGGCATAAGGATTCGCGCCATCACCGCCGCCGGTGAAGGAGTACAGCGTGGTGAGTGTGCCGTTGGTCGCGAGCCTGAACATCGCGCCATGGCCGTTCGTGCCGCCCAGGTATGTGGCGCCATAGAAATTGCCATCGGCAGCCTGCACCAGACCGGCGTAAGGACTGTAAGGACTGTAGCCGTTGTTATCGAACGAGACGAGTGAGGTGAGCGTGCCATTCGTGAGCATTTGAAACGCCGTGCCAACCTGGTTGGTGCCACCGAGTTCTGTCGTGCCGTAGAATTTGCCGTCCTGACCCTGCACCAAGGGCGCGTGAGGCAGGGACCCATCGGTGCCATTAAAAGAAACCAGAGTGGTAAGCGTGCCGTTTGTCGTGACTTTGAATATCGTGCCGGCCTCGTTCGTGCCGCCGCCATTGGCGGTCGTGCCATAGAAGGCGTCGTCACTGCCCTGCACCAGCGCAGCGCCGGGATTGGCGCCATTGTTGGTTCTATCGAACGAAATCAACGTGGCGAGCGTGCCCGAGAGGGTCAATTGGAACAGCGAGCCATAGCCGTTCGCACCGCCGACGACAGTTGTGCCATAGAAATTGCCGTCTTTGCCCTGCACCAGTCCCGCGCCGGGGTTGGCGCCATTTGTGGCATTGAACGAAACCAGGGTGGTGAGAGTGACATCGCCGTGCGCGCAGGGCGCAACCGACCCCATCGCCAGAACACCGACCGTCAGCAGGAGAGTTTTGGTAAGCTTCATTGTGTGCATTCTAAAGTTATGGTGGACTACTCTTGAACAGAATCATCGTCATATCGTCATCGCGCTCGCTGACGTAATTTAACTATAGGTGAGAATACAGTCAAGGCAAAGAATGGCAAGAGCATCAGGGATCGATGTCCGCATTGTGACTGCGAATGTCCCAAAACCGCCTCCAACCAGTCTGCCCTTGTCAGTCGAAACAAAACTACTCTCGCAGCGGCGCGAAGAAGCAACTGGGAGGGTTGACTGTGGTCGTGAGTTGGAAAACGATCGGACATTCAAACAGGCAGTGGGTGGTTCAGACCGTGTCCCATCGTTGAAAACCGTCGGTCTTCTGAAGCTGACAAGCCGCTCCAGTACCGTCCTGAAAACAAAACTTACAGTGCCGGTGTTTGCTCCAGTGCTTTTCACTCCGATGGTGGGCGTTGGCCGCACTGGCAGGCAAACCCGCGGGCAATGAGCAAAGGTGGTTGGCGAGACGCCAACTACAGCGCCCAAGTCGGGCGCGCTCTCCAGTCCAATTGCATCATTCCGGATCAGCCGTATTTGTTCAGTCAAAGGAACCTCGAAATATATGAATCACGCGAAAACCCGCCGAAGAAGCCGGGTTGAAAACGCGCGGTGCAGTCACCCATCAGTGAGCTGAACGGGCGTTTGAAATCAAATACAACCTGCTTTCTCTCTTTCCTGTTTTTTGTGAGTTCCGAGGTTGCATTGATTCATCACAGCTCAGAGATCAGAGTGGTGGTGGAGTGATTCATATTGTCGTTTTGGATTTTGTGATTGGGATTTCAGATTCTGGCTGCGACCCCTGGCCTCCGTACGCCAACGCGTTCTCCGGAAAATCAGTCCTCCGCTTGTTCGGATTGCGAACTTCGGAATTCGGATTTCCCATTGCAATTCCTGGCTCTCACGCACGTCCCAAAAGTGATTCAAGATGTCCTGACACTACAGATGTCCTGACACTACAGCGGCGGAAATCCGTGTTTTGCCGGGGAAGCAATCACTTGGAAACAAAAATGGATTCGCGGCATTTCCTGAACAGCCACAAGCTCTTACGCAATTTCTCTGAATGATGGAGATTCCTTGTCTCTACTGGCGCGACCGCAATTGACACGACTAAAAATATTTGAAGGTTTTTCTTGCCTTGTCAGGTCAGATGATGGTAAAATATTTATAGAACTCGAACTGGAAAATTTAAACTGCATTGCTGATTTGACGATGGCGCGAGGGAAGTATTGGCTTGCACCACAGTCAACACCGAACCGAAGGAAATGACGATGAAGACTTTTAAAAAAAACTTTGGTATGGCGGCGTGTATTGGAATTCTCGCCGCGTCGGCCACGTCAGTGTTCGCTCAGGGCTTTACCAATGGTACGTTGGCTCAGCTTGCTGCGGGTCAAACTCTCAGCCTTGACGATAAAATCTTCAGCGGTTTCAGTTATCAAGCCAATGGTTTGACTTCCTTCGATCCCAACCAAATTATTGTCACTGCGACTGAAAGTGGCGGGATTGATTATCTTACCTGGTCAGGGAACATAGCCTTGGTATCTGGTGGTTTTGCTTCTGCGAATCTTGTACTCAACTACATCGTGACCGCGAACCCTGGGGCGATCAGTATGATCGATCAATCTTATACCGGCAGTGCCATCAACGGATTGCTCGCAGTTGACGAAACCGCGGCCACTGGAGCTTTTGGCGGGACGGTTGTCGGTTACAGCCATCTTGATGCCGGTGATTTTAGCGATCCACCCGCAGAACCAGTGCAAGGTGACAATCTCATTATTAATCCTTCCCAATCTGTCTTGTATGTAACCAAAGGCCTTAACTTTGCTGTGAATTCTCCAAACGGAGGCTTTGTTCAGATCGGTCAAGTTGAGCAGTCGTTCCATCAAGTTCCAGAGCCAAGCGCCATGCTGCTCGGGAGCTTGGGCGGCGGATTGCTGTTGGTTCTGAGATTGCGGCGCCTAGCCAGACGCGATTAACGGCGGCCATCAGGCACTTTTCGAAGATCGCCATAAACAAAGCATCGGCGGGTCGAATACGAAGTCGGTCCGCCGATTTGCCAACGAGTCTCCTGTTTTTGGATGAAATCCCGGCGCGCGCGAACGCTCGCACCACCTGATCACGACCGGGCAAGAGACCCCTGACATTCCCGCCGGGAAGCAGCGCCAAAAACGGAGCGCCGATCTCCGAATCAGCGTGAACCGGTTCCAGGCACGGGCCGGGCCGAATCGGAGTTCGGCGCTCCGGTGGTCACGTGCAGATGCGCCGCCGCCCCACAAACGCGCAACTTCGGATTGACATCGTGGAACTTCTCCCGAATTCTTCGCCCCGTGTCAGCACTGCGTTGGTTCGTGGCCCATACCAGACCGCGACGGGAGAAAAAGCTTGTCGAGCACTGCCAGCGACACGGCATCGCAGCGACGCTCCCCTGCTACAAGTCCGCGCATAAGTATCGCGGCAAGACGGTCGTGTTCCAGAAGCCGCTCTTCCCCGGTTATGTCTTTCTTCAACTTGAACCCGGACAGAAGGATGCTGTCCGCCAAAACGACCATGTCGCCAATCTCCTCGACGTGTTCGATCAGGAAACGCTTCGCCGGCAGTTGGAAGATATCCTCCTGGCCTTGGAAACGGATTTGGAAGTGCGTCTGGCCCCGTCCATCGGCGAGGGCATGCGCGTGCGCATCAAAGCCGGACCGCTGCGAGGCGTCGAGGGCTGGGTCGAGCATCGTTATGGCCGGACCACCGTGTTGCTGCGCCTCGACTTCATCAGTCAGGCGGCAGCGGTCAAGCTCGACGCCGACCTGCTCGAGCTCACCTGAGCGAGCGGAATGGATGGAAAATGCTGAAACTTGAAAGCTGAAATCCCATGGATCACCACGAAAAGACCGTGCGTTCCGGGGAGAAGGCCGGGGTGGGCGAGCGTTTGTCACGCTTCCTCCCAAAGACTGTTGTGCACCCGGTGCTCCGAGCCGCTGAAAATGTCGGGTAACCCTTCATGTCAGACTCCGGTCTTGCGGAACAGTTTTTCCGTTGCCAGGAGAAATCCAATCACCAACAGGACGGCAATGATCCCGGCGGGAACAATCCCAATCAACTGATGCGCGCCGCGACAGGCGAGAGCCATAAAGAGGATCGAGCTGGCGAGCAAAAGTGCGCAGCCCCACTTCATTCCTCGCCTGGTTGGAACCGGAGACCCCGCCGCCTTCTCCAACCAGCGCAGATAACAAAACGCAAGCCAGGCCACGCCCGCAAAAGTGCAGCCCGCGTACAGAACTTCACAAACCATGAGGCGGTGCTGCCCCACCGGCAGGACAGGCGTTTGCAGGACGGGGAGATGCTCCACCAGCCAGCCGTCCGGATGCGTGAAGGAATCCAGAAACAGGTGCGTCCACGCTCCGATGAGCAACGAGATGACGATCAGAAACGGAGAGCCGGCCGGCCGCTGGCAAAGCGGCAGGAACGCCCGCCGGTAGCTGGAGGGCAGGATGCCAACCACTGGCCACCGGGCGATATAAAACACCAGCACCAGCACCAGGCCCACCGGCAGGCAGAACCCGAAACTGCCAGCCAGGAAGCGATGAGAGAAGTTTCCGGCGTTGAGGTTTCCAAAACAGTAACCGACATCGGGGCTAAGACTGCCGATGATGAGCGCAGGAAAACTGAGATGCCGCGGGCAATAACGCCGCAACGGCAGGATCGCTGCTGGATGAGCCAGTGGAAAAGGCATTGACGGATCGAAATTAGCGGCAAACCTGTGAAACGACCAGCCCGATTTAGCTTACGCACCACATCGTGAACGACCATGGACTACAAGACGCTTCGCATATTTCAGGAATCATCGTGTCGCGCGCAGCGTCTTGGACTTCCGCCTTCGTCAGACTTCGGCGCGACGCGGCGGCGGCCCTCCGCCGCTTTTCCCAGAGGCCTATCAAACTGTGCCAATGTTAACTGGAACTGCTATACAACATGAATGCTGTCCCGCCATGCGGGATGCGTTTTGTCCGCCGGGCGGGACGCACCGGCTCTGCGGCAGGCGAGGGACGCCCGCCGCTACCTCCGCCCCGCGCAACCGGGAAACCGGGATTTACATCGAAGAAACCGCCATCAACTGGTCAGAAATCGCTACTTCCAGTTGCAGATTCACTTCCAACAGATGCCCGCGCTTGTCCCGCCCATGGTAAGCCCGCAGACAAAACTCCTGCACCTCCAGCAGCTTCGTCTCAATCCGGTCGCCCAGCACGAACTTCTGGTCGCGCGGAAACTTGTTCAGTTGCGGGATCAGGTAAAGCAACAGGTCTTGCAGCTTCGTCAGAATGTTGTCGCTTTCAGCCATGTCATTTTTTCAAAAAAGTTTTCCGCTGCGGCTTTGCCCCCAGACCCCAATCCACCTTGCCGTGTCCTGCTGCCATTCTTAACGCTCACGAGTTCAAAAGGGTTAAAGCGTAAAAGAGCAAAAACTAAAGCCCCCTCACACAACGAAACCCGACGGAGCTGCTGGCGTTGTTCGGGTTGTAGCCGTAACGACTGGCGCAACGCGTGTAGTTGGCGCTGCTGTTCCAATTGCCGCCGCGCAAAACACGGAGGCTCCCGGATGCCGGTCCGCGTGGATCACTACCTCCTGCATACGGCGTCCCATACCAGTCCCAGCACCACTCCCATACATTCCCAGCCATGTCGTAAAGTCCATAACCGTTCGGTGCAAAATACCCCACCGGACTCGTGTAGGGAGGTACTCCGTTCGTGAAGGCGGCGTTGTAGCCGTTCGGTCCCAAATCGTAGCTATAACTGTTGGTCGCTCCGTAGTAGTTGGCCTGGCTTTCGGAAATCGTGTTGCCCCACGGAAACCGTTGCCCACTCAACCCACCCCGCGCCGCCTTCTCCCACTCCGCTTCCGTCGGTAACCGATAGCCACTGGCCGTCCAGTTTGCAAAAAGATTCGTCGTCTCCCCATTAGTATAAACCTGCGTCCACCCCGCATCCATGTAATACACCGGAGTTTTACCGGCTTGCTGCGACCGCGCATTGCACCACTTCACCGTGTCATACCAATCCACCGTCTGCACCGGATGATTCGCCACCTTGCCCGAACCGGCATTCACAAAGCCATAGCCGTGGTTTGTGGCCCAATAATATACCGACTGCCATTGATTAGAACTCACCAGATTCACGTCCATGTAAAACGCCGACACCGTCACACTAACGGTGGGGGTGGCGTCGCTTTCGCCATCCAGAGTGTCCCCCATCGTGAACGACCCCGCGGGAATGAGCGCCATGCCCGAAGGGATGGCAGGCTGGCTTAATCGGTAAAACTGCTGTGTGCCGGAGATGGGATTAGTCACGGTGTTATTCCCGTTGACGGCGATTGGCCCCGGAACAACGGCGGTCCAGACCGCCGTTGAAACCAGGTTCGTGGTGGATTGCAAAGTGAATCCGGTGGCATTGGTCGGCCACAACAAAATAACATTGGCTGCGGAACGAATGATGGTCAGGGTCGTGAAAGTCTGCGCTGTCACCCGATCAGCCGGTATCAAGCCGAGACCGGCTATTAGCGCGGGCAGGAAGAATAGATTTTTAATGTATGTTTTCATGGGTTGATTCTTTTGATTACTGGCTTAACCGGAAAAATTTCTGTGTGTGCCGGAGGAAGAATTGATAACCAGGTTCTGCCCACCGATGACGATTGGCCCCGGAGAAACGGTGCTCCAGACCACCGGTGAAACAAGGTTCGTGGTGGATTGCAAAGCAAACCCGGCGGCATTGGTCGGCCACGTTAAAATAATATTTGCCGCGTAAGGAATTATTGTCAATTGCGGCGGCTGCGGCGCTACGAGCGTCACGGTGTGATACGCACCCGCCGCAATGGCCGTCACCCCGCTCAAGCCGGCAGGAACGTTCGTTTGACCATTGTAGTTTTGTCCCCACGCCACCACCGTCCCACCAGAGGCCGCGTTCGCCGGCAGCACCGCCGGCATAAGCCACAGGCAGAACACCAGCAGCCCACCAGTCACACCGCCAGCGAATGGATTCGACGACGGCAGAACCCACGGCAGGCTGCGGCGTTGGATGGATTTAATCATAAAGCGGTTCTCCGTTTTGTTTCTTGTGCTGGCCGTGGTTCACCCCGCCACCGGAATACTCACCACATCGCTCCGTCGGCCGACGCGGTCGTCGCCTTGGTGGTAGATGGCTTTGTATTTCCAAAGCGCACTTTGTCCGGCGGCTTGATGAATACCAGCCGACAGCGCGGGCAGGAGGAATAGATGCTTAATGCATGTTTTTATAATAAATCCGGGTTTCGTTTTCCTTGCCTCGATGAATTGCTGTTCTTTCAGAACTGATTTTACACCTCGGCCAATGGAAATGCAACTAAAATGTCTCATCATCGCGAGCGAGCAATCACGTCAGGAGCCGGAACAAACCCGCTGATGCCACAATAAACGCATTTCAATTCTTGCAATGGCACAATTTCACGCCAAGTGCCCGCTCGGACGGATACGTTTTGGCCGCCGGGCGAGACGCACCGGCTCTACGGCAGGCGGGACGCCTGCCGCTACCTCCGCCCGCGCTTCACAGGTTCGCTCACCGCCCTTCCGGTCTGCCGTGTTGGGGCTGGATTCATCAAGTCTGGCATGGGGTGAACACCCCATTGCGCCTGCAAGGCATTCCGGCTTATATTTATCGTGTTCTGAAAGAAGACAAAAGTGTTATGAAAGAAGACAAAATCTCGCAAGCGGGAGAGCCGGCAGACGCATTTAAGGGCCAGCAGTTCGAGGTGGTGACTCAAGCTTTGAGCGGTGCGTTCGCCCTGGCCATTATGGCCCAAAAGTGTACACGAATGTCTCAAAATTAGATAGCGCCCCAGACTAAACTGTGGTTATATAACTACATATAACTGGAAACAGAATCAAAAATCCGTGATGTAAAAAGGAAATAAATGAAAACTTGTAATTGTAATAATTGGGCAAAGGTGCTGGCGGTGACGCTGACAGCACCGCAACTGAAAGGCACGTTCAAAATGAAAAGCAAATGTTTAATTCTCTCGGCCCTCGTCGCGTTGGCCGGTTTTCTACCGCAAAGCAAAGCGGCTCTAACTCTAGGTTCGGCTGCCAGCTTCGGGGTCTTGGGGGCTTCGAAGGTGACGAGCACTGGCAATACCGTTGTCAACGGAAATGTGGGGCTCTATCCAGGTACTTCGATCACTGGCTTTTATCCTCCGGGGATCGTGAATGGAACGATACACAACACTGACGCGGTCGCGCAACAGGCCCAGGCTGATGCCCTCACTGCATACAATATTCTGGCAGGCAAGCCGGTCTTTCAAGACTTGACCGGTCAGGATCTGGGGACACTCATACTCGCGCCAGGCGTCTATTTCTTCAGCTCGTCGGCTCAACTGACGGGAGCACTCACTCTCAGCGGCAATGGGCTCTACGATTTCCAGATTGGGACCACGCTCACCACGGCAGCCGGTGCTCCCAGTAACCCCGGTAGCAGTGTTGTCCTGACCGGTGGCGCTCAGGCGTGCCAGGTTTTTTGGCAGGTCGGCAGTTCTGCGACGATCGGAACTTACTCTGACTTCGTGGGAAACATTCTGGCTTTGACATCCATCACGGCGAATACTGACGCAACGGTGCATGGCCGACTGTTGGCTCTGAACGGTGCCGTGACGCTGGATGACAACCTCATCACCGTCCCGATTTGCGTCCCGGTCCCGGAAGCGAGCTCTTTCTGGCCAGGGGCCTTTTGCGCTTCTGTCTTCGGTTGGCAATGGTTGGGCGTGTGGCGGCGCAAGACGGCTCGTTCCTGAAAAAACAGTGAAAATCAGTAAACAAAAAGGCACACATATGATACGAAACAAACTAATTGCTGTTTTTGCCGTGACTACCATGGTGGCGATCATACAAACAGCTCAAGCGAGTATTTCGCTGGCCGACCTTGCGGGTACTCCTGGCGCGACTCTGAGCATTGGCGATAAAACGTTCAGCGGCTTCAATTATACCGCCAGTGGGTTGACTTCTTTTAATCCCAGCCAAATTATTGTCACTGCGACTGAAAGTGGCGGGATTGAATATCTTACCTGGTCAGGGAACATATCCTTGGTATCTGGTGGTATTGCTACTGCGGATCTTAAACTCAACTACATCGTGACTGCGAACGCTGGGGCGATTAATGCGATCGACCAGGCTTATGATGGCAGTGCCATCAACGGAGTGCTCGCAGTTGACGAAACCGCGGCCATTGGAGCTTTTGGCGGGACGGTGGCCGGATACAGCCATCTTGGGGTCGGCGACTTTAGCGATCCACCCGCAGAAGCAGGGGATCTTCTCAATATCGTTCCCTTGGAAACTGTTCTCTATGTAACCAAAGACATTGGCTTAGGTGTGACTTCTCCAAACGGGGGTTTTATTAGTATTTCTCAGGTTGCACAATCGTTCCATCAGGTAATAGTACCAGAGCCTACGACGATGATTGCCGGCGCGTTGCTGCTGCTGCC
>PMOA01000102.1:3005-6337 GCA_003161635.1 Limisphaerales bacterium | reverse complement strand
GCTTGCCGCCCTTGTCGCCGTCCTCGTTCACCGCATAAATGTCCGGCTTCAAATGCTGGATTTCCGGATCGGCATCCAGCCAGCCGTCGCCACTGGAAATCAACGCCTGCTTGACGTACTTGATTGAGCCGACAACGTAACGGCGCTCTCCCTGCGGCAGGAGCGGATGGTCCGGTCCCTTGAGCAGCCGGATGTTCGCATCGTGGCCGACGACGACGTAAAGATCGCCATAAGCGCTGACCTCCTCAAAGAACCGCACGTGGCCGGAGTGAAACCAATCATAGGAACCGGTGACGACGACTTTTTTTCGAACTTCTGCCGGGGTCGGGCCGGGGCCGGCCGCATGGGGAGTCGGGTCGGGAAAGCCCTTCATTCGTTCGTTGCTGAAAACGCGATACTCCAGGTCATGCCACTGGCAGAACGCCTTCCGTTTCTCGTTGTAGTGGCACTCGACATCAGCCCACACCTTCGGGCGGAAACCACTCACTTCCGGAAGCTCGTTAAGATTATTCACCACATCGGTGACGGGTATGACCCGGCTGACATAGCGGACGGCATTGAGGAGATAAAGCCTTTCCGCTTCGGAAAACTTCGGCGGCTTGCCGGTAAATTTCTGCAGGGCCTCGTCCGGCCAGAGCAACACCGTCACTTCACCGAGCCGGGCGGCCTCTTCAAGGAAGCGCAGGTGAATCGAAAGGAAATCATCGAAGACGCCGGCGACGGCGATTGGGTTGGAAGCGGCGCTCATTTTTTGATTATGTAGTCGCGGACGTGAGTCCGCGCCAATCGATAATTTATTTCCGTGAATTTTGCGCCAACTCACGTCGGCGGCTACGAGTTTCAGAGGTGATGCGGACGGTGACTTGAAACGAACCGGGGACTTTTTCCTTTGACGCGACGAGTAAGTAACCGCCGCCGCAGCCGGAGAACATCGCGCCCGGATGGTTTTTCTGGTAAACCTTCAAGATTGCCTTCAGGTCGGGTTTTATGAGCGGGTGTTTGACGACGTGCGGCAGGATTTTTTCCCAGCACACCATGCAATCATTCATGGACGCGCCCAAAGTTCCAATATCCATCCGGCGGATGGCATCGAAACAATCCTTGCCGGTCTGGCCAAGACGCGCGATCCATTCCGGGTTGAGATGTTTTACACCCAGCGGATTGTAGCCTTCCGGCCGCGGCTCGACGGGCAGCAGGTGCAGGACTTTTTCGAGCCAGCGCGCCGGCCGCGCGCGGTTCAGCGTCTCGATGTGCGACGGGAACACGCCGCCGTTGGCCGCGAAATCGTAGTCCAGGCGGTTGATGCCGGGATAAACCAGGCCAATCATGTCCTGCGACCCGCTGGGTTCGGCGTTGCCCCGGTTTTCGGCTTCGTAAAGTTCGCGGACCAGTTCCTCCGGCGGGCGGTTCGGCAATCGGCCATGCCACAACTTCGTGGCCACGACGCGCGTGCCGCTGGCGCAGCCGGAGCGGTCCATCACGCGAAAGGTCGGTTCCAGCGCCACCACGACCATGGAGCCGGGCGGCTGCGGATTGAGCCGGGAGACAAACGGCTGGTCAATCCAGCCGCCCGCCAGTTGCAGGCGATTGGGGATGGCACCGATGATTTCGGTGACCAATGGCGGTTTTTTCATTCCACCACGCGTCTGCCTTTTTTCCGGTTGTGGTATTGCTCCTGGATCCACGTGTAGGTGGCGCCCAAGCCCTTGTCCAAGGACGTTTTTGGCTCCCACTTGAGCATTTTCTGGATGAAGGTGTTGTCACTGTTGCGGCCGGCGACGCCACGGGGCGCGTCCAGGTCGTAATGCCGTTTGAGTTTCACGCCCGCAATCTTCTCCACCTTGGACAGCAGCTCGTTGACGGAGACGAGTTCGCTGGAACCGAGGTTGATCGGCGTGGCAATCAACTCGTCGCAGTGCATGATCATGTCAATGCCTTTCACGCAGTCGTCAATGTACATGAAGCTGCGGGTGGGCGTGCCGTCGCCCCAGATGGTGATGTTCATGTCCTTTTTATCAATGGCCTCGATGACCTTGCGACAGAGCGCGGCGGGGGCCTTCTCGCGGCCGCCGTCCCAGGTGCCATTCGGGCCATAGACGTTGTGAAAGCGGGCGATGTGCGTCTTCATGCCGCGCTCGGCCCAGTATTCCTGGCAGAACATTTCGGAAATGAGCTTCTCCCAGCCGTAACCGCGCTCGGCCATCGCCGGATAGGCGTCGGATTCCTTCAACGCGCGCACCTTCGGGTCCTGTTGCAGCAGGATGTTGTAGGCGCAGGCCGATGAGGAATAAAAGTAGTTGCGGACACCGGCACGATAGGCCGCCTCAATCATGTGGGTGTTGATGAGGATGCTGCGCAGGCACTCGACGCGAAACCGCTCGATGAAGCCCATGCCGCCCATGTCGGCGGCCAGTTGATAAACCTCAACCGCGCCTTCGCAGACGCGTTTGCAATTTTCCTCGTGGCTGACGTCGAGGCAAAGCGATTCAACGCCCGGCACCTTGAGATACCATTCGTAAAGCGGTTTCTTATCCACAGCCCGGATGCGGGTAAAGCCCTTTTTCTTGAAATACAGGGCCAGGTTGCCGCCGATGAAGCCGCCGGCGCCGGTGATGACGATCAAATCGTCCTTTTGCAGTTCGGGGTCCTTCTCGATCAGTCGTTTTTTTTCCATATCACGTCTTTCGTTTCAATCTTGTTCAATGAGTCTGCCGCCGTTTTGATTTCCCAAATTCGGTCGCTCATTCTATCCACAACCGGGCCCTGCTGCAATAGCGTTCCTTGCTCAAAACCCGACATTTCTTGGGATTTGGGATATATTTGGCTCCGTTCTTGACTCACCCATCGCAATTGTCAGGTCAGTCCGGTCGTTTTGCCGTAGCGCTTGCTTCGTGTGTGGCGCGGTGAGGCGTTTCGGTTGGCGGTGAAGGAATATGAATCAGTCGTTCGGAAGCTCCGGCTCGTGTAAATGTGAATAACTTATCCTAGACAGGAATGGAGGTCGGCGTAGGGTCAGAATTAATCAGATGGCTTTGGGTCAACTTTGGTTTGTTAAACACCTATGAAAACTAAACTAACTAGCATCATCTGCTCGTTCGCTTCCCTCGTGAGACTAACCCTCGCCGTCGTGGCGCTGCTCGCTGCTCCCGCCGCCAGCCGCGCCGACACAATCTATGTGTCAGATACCGGCCACAACACGATCAAGAAGTTCACGTCGGGCGGCATCGGCTCCGTCTTCGCCAATACCGGCTTGAACGAACCGTTCGGCCTGGCCTTTGACAGCGCGGGCAACCTCTATGCGGCAAACGGCGGCAACAACACGATCGAAAAGT
>PMOA01000102.1:0-2928 GCA_003161635.1 Limisphaerales bacterium | reverse complement strand
AACACGATCGAAAAGTTCACGCTGGACGGAGTCGGCTCCGTCTTCGCCAACACCAGCTTGAACAAACCGTTCGGCCTGGCTTTTGACAGCGCGGGCAACCTGTTTGTGGCAAACCAAGGCAACAACACGATCGAAAAGTTCACGTCGGGCGGTGTCGGCTCCGTCTTCGCCAACACCGGCTTGGACGTCCCAAGCGGCGTGGCCTTTGACAGCGCAGACAATCTCTATGCGGTAAACCAGGGCAACAACACGGTCGAGAAGTTCACGCCGGGCGGTGTCGGCTCCGTCTTCGCCAACAGCAGCGGCTTGTTCGGTCCGACGTATATTGCGATCCAACCCGGTCTGGTTGTTCCCGAGCCTTCGACATGGGCGATGCTCGGCCTCGGCATCCCGGGGTTGCTCGCCTTGCGCCGCAAAAGGGAAAGGGTAAGCATGAGAGATCGCGGGCACACCTCGTCGAACAAACCGGATGCAGCGAACCCCGCGATTGCGTCTCTGTTCCAACCCTGCTCGCCAGCGGTGGTCGCTGAGCTTCGACGTTAGACGGCGCAAACACGATGGAGAAAATTATGAAAACCAACTTCTTCTTAGTTTATGTGTGCGGCGGTTTCGTCTTGGCGGCGGTCTGCTCGGCCAGAGCTGACACTGTCCTATGGTACAACGGCGACCTTCGCAGCGGCGGCGGTGGCACGGTTAATGAGCAGACTAGCAACGTTGGTGTGTCTTTTATCTACGACAAATTCACGGTCACTGATCCGGCTGGATGGATCGTTGATCGCCTTTGGTCCAACGACGCGATGCAGCTCACTGGCATCAGCCAAGCATCTTGGTATATCCGCTCGGGTATGTCGGTCGGCAACGGAGGTGCGGTTGTGAGCTCCGGGATCGGTTTCGCGACCCAGACACCGACAGGACGCGTTAACCCGGCCATCGGCTTCACTGAATATAGCATTCAGATCAGTGGACTGAATATCTACCTGTCACCCGGTACCTATTGGCTCTCGGTTGCCCCTTTGGTGGGCAGCGAGTCTGGCGGGATGCTAAAGTCTTATGTCTCGGCGACTTCAGGAGCAAACGCGGTCGGCACGCCTCCCGGAAACGATGCGAACAGCCTGTTTTATTCGCCGTGGCTCGGTTACAATTACGCGCCTGCATTCGAGAATGATTACTCGATGGGGATCGCCGGCAGTGTCGTTCCAGAGCCTTCTTGTGCATTGCTCATGGCAGGCGGTGTGTTGGTTTTCGTGATACGAAGACGGAGAGCATGAAAGTGCCACCTAACGAGATCGGTCGAGCGAACCGCTGCCATACTTCTCTGTGGTTGAAGTCAGACGTCTCTGCCGAGAACGAGCCGCTCCCGCCCGGAAAATCTTTTTCGTGAGCGGGAGCGGAATCAATGATTCGTTGGCAAGGAACTGCCGGGTTATGTCGAATTGCCGCCAACGTACGGATATTGACTCAACTTGCCTCCGTTCTTGACTCCGCAAAGGCAATTGCCAGACTGGTCGGGCAAAGGGGATGAGTTTTGGGTGGAGAGATGGCCGAGTGGCTGANNCGGGGGTTCGAATCCCCCTCTCTCCGCCAGTTTTAACTTCTGCATTTCCTGATCGCAATCGGACAGAACCTGGCATAGCCACCAACTTCGTTTATCGACCTGAACCGGAATGCAGGTCTTGGGAGCGCCGACGTCCCGTCGGCGGGTGGAACACCGGTGGCAACGCGGCGAGCCGGCGGGACGCCGGCGCTCCCGGGAGGGAGAAAGGTGGCGGCGGCCGGTGCCACATCGCACTCTTAATTCGCTTTGCAGAATTGACATCGTCCGCCTTCATCCCTAACCTCTTTGCGCAAAGACATGCGCTTTGCCCCGAATCCACGTTCGGGGATTTTTATTGCGAACATACGGCGCGGTCTCCTTTGAAAAAATATGGCAAACACAATTTTGGTCGGCGCTCAATGGGGCGACGAAGGCAAAGGCAAAATCATTGACGTGCTGACGGAGGATGCGGACATCGTCGTCCGCTACGCCGGTGGCAACAACGCCGGCCATACCGTTTTCATCGGCAAACAAAAATACGTCCTGCACCTCGTGCCGTCCGGCATTCTGCGCAAAAACAAACTGTGCGTCATCGGCAACGGCGTGGTCATTGACCCCGTCAGCCTCGTCGAGGAAATCACCGGCCTGCGCAAGCTCGGCGTGAAAGTCAGCGACAACCTCGTCGTGAGCGAGACGGCGCACCTCGTCCTGCCGTATCACCGCGAACTGGACGCGCAGCGGGAAGTGCTCAAGGGCAAAAATAAAATCGGCACGACCAAGCGCGGCATCGGCCCGGCCTACGGCGACAAGGCGGCACGTGTCGGCCTGCGCATGATTGACCTCGTGAACCCGGGACGATTCGAGGAAAAACTGCGTTTGCGCATCAAGGAAAACAACGAGGTGCTGCACGCACTCGGCGCCAAGCCGCTTTCGTTCAAACAAGTTCACGCCGAATATCGCGCCGCCGGAAAACATTTGAAGCCGTTCGTCGCCAACACCGTCGTGCTGCTGCACCAGGCGGCACGACGCGGCGACAACATTTTGTTCGAGGGCGCACAGGGCACGTTCCTCGACATTGATCACGGCACGTATCCGTTCGTCACGTCGTCGAATCCGATCGCCTCGGGCGCGGCGACCGGAATCGGCATCGGCCCGACGCGGATCGACCGGGTGCTCGGGATCTCGAAGGCGTACGTGACGCGCGTCGGCGAGGGGCCGTTCCCCTCGGAGATCGTCGGCCCAGACCAGGAGCGGCTGCGCGAGCTCGGTGGCGAGTACGGCACGGTGACCGGCCGAGAGCGGCGCTGTGGCTGGCTCGATCTCGTCGCGCTGCGCTACGCCGTGCGCGTCAACGGGATGACGTCGCTCGCCTTGACCAAGCTCGACGTGCTCTC
>PMOA01000046.1 GCA_003161635.1 Limisphaerales bacterium | reverse complement strand
CAGCGTGCGTGACCTGTTGGCCGGAATCAACGCTGCCAGCAGTAAACACAACACATGAGCAAGACCATGTTGGCCGCCGTCCTTTACGGCGCGAAAGACATCCGCTTACAACAGTACGCGCAACCTGAACTCTGTCCGGGCATGGTCCTGCTCCGGGTCCGCCGCGCGGGCATCTGCGGCTCAGACATGCACTATTTCCAGCACGGTTACTGCGCGAGCTTCGTGCCTACCCGGCCGTTTATCCTCGGCCACGAATTGACCGCCGATGTTGCCGCGGTAGCGGAGGACGTGAAGGAGCCGAGGGTGGGGACACGGGTAACGGCCAACCCGGCGCGAGCGTGCGGCCTTTGCGAATACTGCAAGAGTGGCCGCGGCAATCTTTGTCGAAAAACCATCATGCTGGGCAGCGCCAGCACGACGCCGCCGACGGATGGCGCCTTCGCGCACTATGTAGCAGTGCGGGCCGACCAGTGCCACGCCCTGCCGCCCGAAATCGACGATGGCATGGGCGCAATGATGGAACCGTTCGCCGTCGCGCTGCATGCGGTAAAACGAGTCGGCTCGGTTTCTGGAAAAAGGGTGCTCGTCATCGGCGGCGGACCGATTGGATTACTGGTGCTGCTGACGGCGCGGGCCTTCGGGGCAACGCCCGTTGCCTTGAGCGACCTAGTTCCCGGACGGCGAAAAGCGGCGCTGAGCCTGGGGGCGGATGCGGTGTTGGACCCGGCTGTTTCGACCTTGCCGCAAGAGGTACGCGAAATGGCGGGGGATGGCTTTGATGCCATCTTCGAAGCCTCGGGCGCTCCACCAGCTTTGCGGCAGGCATTTAATCTAGTGCGTCCAGGCGGGGCGATCATCCAGATTGGCACGCTCGGGACAGACGACATCCCCCTGCCGGCCAACCTGGTCATGAACCGGGAGATTCAGTTTATTGGCTCATTCCGCTACGGCAACGTGTTTGGCGACGCCATCCGTCTGGCGGCTTCTGGTCGCGTAAATCTCCAGCCGTTGATCAGCCGTGTGCTTCCGCTGCCGCAGGCCGCGGAGGCTATGGCGCAGGCGTCCGCAAAAGACAACTCCATCAAAGTGCAGATCCAAATCCAATAGAGATCCTCATGCTTGCCTCCATTAATATCGCGACCATTGACCTCGTTATTATCGTCACCTACATGCTCGTCATCACAACGCTGGGCGTGTGGCTGACGCGCCGGAAACGGATGACTGGAGAGATCTATTTCCTGGCTGGCCGCTCCTTGCGCTGGCCGGTGATTGGTGCGGCGCTGTTTGCCTCGAACATCTCTACTATCCACTTTGTCGGCCTCGCAGAAGCCGGTTATAAATACGGTTTGGTCATTGGGAACTTCGAGTGGATGGCCACCTTTACCCTCATGCTGCTGGCGCTGGTGTTCGCGCCGTTCTATTTCAAATCCCACATCTCGACGCTGCCGGAGTTCCTGGAGAAACGCTATTGCCCATCCACGCGTTCGATTCTGGCCTGCATGGCCATCCTCTCGGCGTTGCTGATCCACATCGGCATCAGCCTGTTTGCCGGCGCGGTTGTATTCAAGACGTTCTTCGGCATCGACATTGTTACCTCGATACTCATTATCGCGACGGTCACCGGCCTGTACACTGCCTTGGGAGGATTGAAAGCCGTCGTGTTCACCGAAACCGTCGGCACGTTTGTTCTGCTGACTGGTGCGATCACAGTGACGTTGATGGGCATCTTCGCTCTGCCCTCTGTCGGCGTGCACTCGTTGGCCGATTTCAAGGCTGCGGTCAAGCCTGACCAATTAAGCATGTTGCAGGCGAGCAACAAAGACGGGTTCGCCTGGTACGCCATCTTTCTCGGCTACCCGATTCTTGGCATCTGGTATTGGTGTACCGACCAGACCATTGTTCAGCGTGTGCTGGGCGCACGCACCCAACTGGACGCTCAACACGGCGCGCTCTTCGCGGGTGTGCTCAAGATCCTACCCGTCTTCTTCCTGGTACTTCCCGGCGTCCTCGGCTACGTGCTCTACAAGCAGCAAATCGGTGATAAGGCCCTTCAGACCTTTCCGTTCATGGTCAACTCCCTCATTCCTGTCGGACTGAAGGGAATTGTGGCCGCTGCGCTGGTAGCGGCCCTGATGAGTTCCATTGGCGGCGCGCTCAACAGCGTCGGCACGCTGGTAGCGATTGATCTCGTGAAGCATTTCCGCCCGCAAACGACCGATGCTGGCCAGGTGCGCATCGGTGCTTTCAGCTCGATCGTGGTGATGATTCTGGCGACAGTCTGGTCCACCCAGGGCGGCAAGTTCGGCTCTATCTTCGAGGCAATCAACAAAATGCCGGCGCAGTTTCTGGCACCACCCATCACCACGGTTTTCGTCTGGGGCGTATTCTGGCGCCGCGGCACCAAGCAAGCAGCGCTCACCACGCTTATAGTCGGTTTTATCTACGGCATTGTTGCTTTTGTGATCGATTTGCCTGTCTTTGGCGACACGCAATGGATTAGCGACCCCAAGAAGGGATTGGGCATTTCGTTCATGATGCAAGCATGGTGGAACTTTTGCATCTGCAGCGTGATTTACGTCATCACCAGCCTGCTCACGCCCAAGCCGGATCCGGCTCAGGTGGACAGCCTCACTTGGGGTAATCCGCTCAAGGTCATTTTCCATGGTAAGCTCGTCGGAGCAGGGGATCCACGCTTTGTGGCGGCGGTGATCTTCGTCGGGATGGTCGTGCTCTATTCCATTTTCCATTGAACCAAACAACTGCGAGTCTTTTTATGAAATATAAAACTTTAGGCAAAACTGGTTTGCGAGTCTCCGTACTCAGCTTTGGGGCGTCGTCTCTGGGGGGCGTGTTTCATGTCGTGGAGGAGTCGGAAGCCATCAAGGCTGTGCACACGGCACTGGACCTAGGCATCAACTATTTCGACGTGTCGCCCGCTTACGGGGGCAGGCGCGCGGAGACTGTGCTAGGCAAGGCCATCAAAGGTATTCCTCGTGACCGATATTTCCTTTCGACCAAGGTGGGTAAATATAGCAACCCGGAAAAGTATGGCGATGACACGCTGGATTATTCGCCCAGCCGCACGCGCGCCTCACTAGAGAAAAGCGCGGAGCTTCTGGGCACGGATTATTTTGACATCGTTCACATCCATGACATCGAATATCAAGGGCGCAAGTACACTGAGTCGGCTTTGAATGGCGGGCTGGAAGCCCTACACGAATTGAAGCGCGAAGGGCGCATCGGGGCCGTCAGCTTCGGCACATATCCGATGGACCTCTGGCGCCGTATCTTCACTGAGTACAAGATAGATGCGGGCCTGGTGCACAATCACTACTGTCTGCACGACACGCGGTTGCTCGAATTGCTTCCGATCGCCAAACAGAAGAACATAGGCATCATCAACGGCTCGCCCTTTGGCAGCGGCTTGCTTACCGACTGTGGTCCGCCGGACTGGCACCCCGCCATTCCCGAGGATCGGGCCCTCTTCCGGAAGGCGGCTGAGTTTTGCCGCCAGCAAGACACGTCCATTAGCAAACTGGCGTTCCAGTTTTCCAGTCAGCATCCGGAGATCACCACGACTTTATTCAGTTCCTCCAACCCGGAAGCCGTGAAGCACAATGTTCAATGGTATGAAGAACCGTGCGATATGGCGCTAGTCGCGCAGGTGCAAGAGATCCTGAAACCCGTGCTCAATAAAGACTGGAACTATTGAATCGGCCAATGAAACGACTAAGTTGGATGGAAAAGTTATCTGTCAGTTTTCTGCGGCCACTGCTTGCGGGCATGGCCAGTTACCTTATCGTGTCGGCCGTCATGGCGGCGGACCCCGAACCAAGCAGCCCCGAATTGCCTTTGGTCTATGAGGGGCCGGGCCTGATCGACCCCAAAGCCCCAGATGGCCATCTCATGTTCAGCCCGGGCGTGCAGAACATCCAGATTTATCGCGCTAACCGGAAGCCCTCGCCCCTTTTCGGCGACCAACCCGGCTATACTTATCAGCACCACGTCGACATTGGCTGTTGGAAAGGACGGCTTTACGCCGTCTGGGCCATGTGCCCCAAGGACGAAGACACGCTGCCTTGCCGCCTCGTCTATTCCACCAGCACGGACGGACTCCATTGGGTGGAACCAAAAGACTTCTACCCTCCCGGTAAAGGCTGGAGCCTTCGCTTCTATTTCTACCATGCCTCTAATGGCCGCATGCTGGCCTTTGCCGCAGGTCCGTACCCAACCAAAAAGATGGCCGAGAAAGAGAAGACGACGCTGCTGGTGCGCGAGATTAGGTCTGATCATCAACTTGGCGAGATCTGGACGCTTATTAAGCCGGGGCCGTCCTATCCGCCTTCTTTCGAGGAGTGCCAGGATCCCGGGTTTGTGGCAGCTTGCCGGGAAGCTTACAACAACCGGTCGCTGCTCGAGCAGCAGGACTATGGCGCGTTGCTGGGAGAGCGGGGCATGAAATGGCATGACCCGAAGAACTGGCCGGGCGGCAACATCGGCGGCAGGGATAATTTTTGGACCTTCGGCAAGGCTCTGTGCTTCTTTCACCGCAAGGACGGCATATTGGTGAGCCTCTGCAAAATGGGATATGCGACTCTATCGACTGACGAGGGGAAGAATTGGTCCCTCCCCGTCATCCCCAAAGGAATTGTGGCTGGCTCCGGAAAGATCTGGGGCCAAAAGACGCCTGACGGCCGGTACGCGTTGATTTACCCGCCCCAGAATCCCGGTCCGCGCTATCCCATGGTGGTGACCACCAGTGATGATGGTATCACCTTCCGTGACATGCGCGTGATCCATGGCGAGGTGCCACCCCAACGCTACAAAGGCGAAGGCAAGGATCTTGGCCCGCAATACCTCCGCGGTGTCGCCGAATGGGCCGGCGACGCCCCGACCATCGACAAATCGGCCATTTGGGTTATTTACAGCGTGAATAAGGAAGACATTTGGGTCAGCCGCATCCCGGTGCCCATCGTCGCTGAAGCTAAGGAGCCGGTCCACGACACTTTCGACAACTTGCCGGCCGGCTTGCGGGTTCCCGACTGGAACACCTATGCGCCAAGCTGGACCTCGGTTCGAATCGCCAAGGATCCGGCCAGCACGAACCAATACCTGGAACTGGAGGATCGTGAGCCGGTGGACTATGCTTGCGCTATCCGCACCTTCCCGCCCAGCATGGCGGTGGATGTGTCCTTCCGGCTGGCTGCCGTGCAGGCGGATCGTGGCCGCTTGGAAATCGATCTGCTAGGAGAGCACGGCACGCGCCCGGTGCAGTTAGTGCTAGAGCAGGGCCAGTTACAGGCTGCCGATGGCCAGCGCATGGCAAAGCTGGGTGAATACCAGCCGGGCAAATGGGCAGAGTTTACGCTAAAGGTGAAGGACGGCAAATTCACGCTGTTGCGCGACGGCAAAGAGGCATTGAAAGCTGCTGCGTTTGCTGAACCTTCGTCGATGGTGTACGCGCTTTCCTTCCGCACCGGCGAGTTTCGCGGCGTGGCGCCTGAAAAAGCCAGACAGGATCTCCCGAAGACCGAAGAGCCCGCTGGGGCGTCTGTTTACCGGATTGATGACGTGAACACTAGACATCTGCAGTTGTGTAAATAGCCATGTACCTCGCGCGAATATTTCGCACCGTGGCTTTAGCCCGGAGAAAGGACCTGGTGGCGAGGTTGGGACTGTTTCAACAGTTTGCCCCGGGGGCCGAGAAGCCGTTGAAACGGCTGGAGGAGGGCGGCGCTGCGTACCGGGCTAAAGCTACGGTGTTAATGAGAGAACCGGCCGGGTGTGAATTCTGGGTTAGGGCGCCAGGAATTCACGGTGATTGCAGATTTTTCCCGACACCAAAACCGCAAAAATTGAAACATATCAAATGAGAAAAACACTTATGCCAAACAAATCCATGCAAATCCTGCTCTGCTGCACCTCCGTTCTTCTGTGCGGAAGTCTATCCGCAGTTTCGGCCGAGGCCAAGGCCAAAGCTGCGGCGTTGAAACATGTCGTCGTCTATTATGAGCCAGGCCGTTTCGCCGGCTGGCCAGCCAACAACGGCGTGTGGCTCTGGGGTAATGAAATCCTCGTTGGGTTTGAACTGGGCTACTTCCAAGCCAAGGAGGACAACCATTCGTTCGATACCAAGAAACCGAAGATTAACGTGCTGGCGCGCAGCCTGGATGGCGGAGAGACATGGAAGCTGGAAGAGCCGGAAAATTTTGTCGGGCGTAGCGGCAAAGCGAGTCCGTGCCCGGGAGGTATTCGTTTCAACGACCCCAATTTTGCGATGCGGATTGGCGGGAGTGAGTTCTTCATCTCCTATGACCGCGGCCATAAATGGGCAGGGCCTTACAGCCTGGCGTCCTTCTTCCCCTATAGGTTGACCTCACGCACGGATTACCTGGTGAATGGAGAGCGGGATTGCCTGCTGTTCCTTTCCGGAGAGCAATCGGAGATTAAGGCCGGCAGCTACAAGGACCGGGCCTTTTGCGCCCGCACGACTGACGGTGGCAAGACTTTCAAATTCCTGTCCTGGATAACAGGCGAACCGCTGAGCGTACGCTCGGTAATGCCGACTACAGTCCGCACCGGGCCGGGACAGCTTGTGAGCGTGCTGCGCCGACGCGATGGCGACACCTGCTGGATCGATGCTTACGGCTCCGACAATGACGGGCTGAGTTGGAAGTTCCTGAGCAAAGTTTCGGAAATGCCCGGCAATAACGGCAATCCACCCAGTATGGCCCGTTTGCCTGACGGTCGGCTCTGTGTGGCTTACGGCAGCCGGGAAAAACCTTTAGGCATCCGCGCCAGAGTCAGCCGGGATAATGGTAAGACTTGGGGCGATGAACTGTTGCTCCGGCAGGATGGTCGGACGTGGGACCTTGGGTACACCCGGACGGTGAGCCGTGCCGATGGAAAGCTGGTCACCATCTACTACTACACGACTGCCGAGAAGCCCGAACAGCATATCGAGGCGACCATTTGGCACCCGGATGCCTTGCAAAGCCCATCCACCAGCGAAAAAAAGTGATATAAACTGAATTGCACTATGCGCAAAGTATTTCCAACCAGACGCTTAGCTCCCAAACTTCTCCTCGTCTTGACACTCTTTTCGGCACGCCTGATGGGCGTGGCACAGGCCCCGCAGGATTCCATTCCGCTCCCTGAGCATCCGCGTCCAGATTTCCAGCGCGCAGCTTGGCAGAACTTAAACGGCCCCTGGCAATTCCGCTTCGATCGAGCCGATGCCGGGCTGAAAGAGGAGTGGTTCCAAGGCAAGACGGAGTTTCCCGAAACCATCATTGTGCCTTTTCCGTGGGGTTCGCCACTGTCGAAAGTGCCCGATGCCGCGACCATCGCCTGGTATACTCGCTCAGTGAGTGTGCCGGAAACCTGGGCGGGCCAACGGGTGTTCCTGGTGCTCGGCGCGTGCGATTGGGAGACCCAAGCTTGGCTGGATGGCCAACCGCTTGGCCTTCATCGCGGTGGATACACCCCATTTGAGTTTGATTTGACACCCCTCCTCAAGCCCGCCCATGAGCAGCGGTTGGTGCTGCGCGTAGATGATTCGCCGCGCAGCTTCAAACTCGAGGGGAAGCAGGGGTACGGCAACGCGCGCGGCATCTGGCAGACCGTTTACTTGGAAGCGCGGCCGCAGGTCTTCTTGCGCAGCGTCCATTTTAAGCCGGATATTGAGCCTCCAAAGGTAACCGTAACGACCGTACTCAGCCAGCCGGCGCCCGCCGACGCCGAATTGCGCCTGCATTTCAAGACCGGCGGCCTGGCCGACGTAGCCAGGCCAATCACCCAGGGCGCGACAGAGGTGTCCTTCGAAGTGCCTATTCCGCAGCCGCGCCTTTGGTCATTGGAAGATCCATTCCTCTATGAAGTCGAGGCCGCCCTGCACACTGGCACCAGCGAAGATAGCGTGTCCTCCTACTTCGGCCTAAGAACCATCAGCATCGTGAAGCTCCCAGGCACAGACTTCCCGTATATCGCGCTCAACGGCAAGCCGCTCTACCTCAAAATGACGCTCGACCAGTCGTATCATCCGGAGGGTTTCTATACCTTCCCCAGCGACGCATTCATGCGCGACGAGATCCTTCGCTCGCGTCGCCTCGGGCTCAACGCCAACCGCCTGCACCTAAAGATCGACGTGCCGCGCAAGCTCTACTGGGCGGACCGTCTGGGATTGCTGCTCATGGCAGATGTGCCGAACAGTTGGGGCGAGCCAGACGCACCCATGCGCCAGGAAGTCGAGTCTGCCCTGCGCGGCATGATCGCTCGGGATTTCAATCATCCAGCCATCTTCGCGTGGGTACCGTTCAACGAAACCTGGGGGCTTTTCACGAAGAGCAACGGGGAAAAGAGCTATCTGCCGGAGACGCAAGACTGGGTGGCCTCGATTTATCGGCTGGCCAAACAACTCGACCCCACGCGCCTGGTCGAAGACAACTCGCCTTGCAACAATGACCATGTGGCGACGGACATTAACTCCTGGCATTCCTATCTGCCAGGCTTCGCCTGGCGCGAGCTCCTGGACCAGGTCACGCAGGACACCTTCCCAGGTTCGAAATGGAACTTTATCGGCGGCCGAACGCAAGCTGGACAGCCACTGCTCAACAGCGAATGCGGTAATGTTTGGGGCTACAAAGGCGGCACCGGCGATGTCGATTGGAGCTGGGACTACCACATCATGATGAATGAATTCCGACGCCACCCCAAAATCTGCGGCTGGCTCTACACCGAGTACCACGACGTGATCAACGAGTGGAACGGCTACTATCGTTACGACCGCTCAGACAAGATTACCGGATTGGACGAACTGGTGCCCGGCATGAGCCTGCGTGATCTGCACAGCGCGTTTTACATCGCTCCCGGAGGTGAGCAGTGCCGAACAGTGAAGCCCGGTGAGAAAGTCAGCGTGCCGTTGTGGGCGTCGTTTCTGACCGACCGTTCGGTGGGCAGGCAACTCATCCTCCGGACGGAGTTGTTTGGCTGGGACACACTGGGGCAGCGCGAAACGTATTCCAAGGCCATCCGACTGGTCGAATACCAGCCTTGGCTGTCGAAAGAACTTTCGCCCCTCAAAGTGACGATGCCGAAAAAGCCAGTGCTGGCAGTGCTGAGCCTGGTTCTCGAAGACGGTGCCGGGGGAGTTCTGCACCGCAACTTCACTACGTTCCTCGTCGCCAACGGACCGGCACCGCGCACCGAGATGCTGATCGCCAACGGCTTGAAAACACGGGTGGTGCGTTTCACTCCCGACACGTTCTGTGCCGCGGAATGGTCGCTGAAGCAATGGAACGTGCTGGGCGGGCTGAAGGTCAACGGTGCCGGGTATGGCTATTTCGAGTACCGCCTGCCGTGGCCGGAGGGGCTGGACGCCGGTGCTATCGCCGGCGCTTCGCTGCGGTTTGAGGCCTCGGCCAAGCGGCTCTTCGGCAAAGACAAGGAAGGCGCCGCCAAAGAGGAAGGCGACTTCATGCTCGGTAAGGGCACACACGACCCGAGCCTCAACCCCAATTCCTATCCGATGACAGACACGACGACGTTTCCCAGCGCCGTTCGGGTGCGGGTGGCCGGGCAGGCAGTAGGCACATTCGATTTGCCCAACGATCCCGCCGATCATCGCGGCATTCTGTCGTGGCACGCGCAACTGCGGGACAAGAAGCTGCGTGAGGCGGGCTCCTACGGTTATCTCATCAATGCGCCAATCCCGGCCGCCGCTTTGCAGGCTGCGGCGGCAGCCAGGGAACTGGTCATCCGCCTCGAAGTGGACCCGTCGCTCCCGGGCGGCCTGGCCATTTATGGGGACCGATTCGGCCGTTACCCTTTGGACCCGACGCTGGTGTTCATGTTGAACAAGTGAACCGTTGATGGCGCGCAGCACATTTCACTTTTGACATCGCAAGTTTTACACATCACATATGACCGCCAAATCTTTTCGCACTTTCGTCTCTTCAGGTTGTCTGCTGGCCTGCCTCGTCTTGGCTGCTGCCGGGACGGCGGCGGATGGGCCCCCCATTCGCCAACTCCGTGAATCTGCAGACCTTTCGCACGCAACACTGCGAATCCATGCCGGCCAGCGCTCGGCTCACCCGATCTCTTCGTATCTCACGGGCAAGTTCGCCGAGCATCTGCATGACAACATTATCAACGGCATGGATGCCCAAATCCTGCGCAATCCTACCTTCGCCGAGTATCCGCTCTCGACTGGGGATGAGGACCCCGACGGCATCATAAAATTCCTCACTGCAGAGTCGGAGATTGGCCGCCGATTGTGGGAGTTGGCAACCGATTATGGCTGACCGGTCGAAGAGTTGGACGGGATGCTCGCTGCCCGGGCCGATGGTCTTGCCTCCTTCTGGACACAGGCTGGCAAGCGGGTTGAGGTGGAAGTCACATCACTCCCAGCATGAGCCGGGTGGCCAATCCGTACGACAATGCCCTGGCCGAATCCTTCATGGCCACCTTCAAGACCGAGTGTTTTGATGAAACGCCACGCACACGAGTTGACGCCCAACTCAAGGTTTTTGATTACATCGAAACCTTTTACAATCCAAAGCGGCTCCACAGCGCCTTGGGCGATCCATCCCCTGTGGAATCCGAAAACCAGTTCGATCAACATCAAACCAACACATAGCCCGAACGCCCCATCCACGTTTTCGAAGAAAGATCATGGTGTATCTGTATCCGGATACCCTGCCTTGGGATCACAACAGGATGATGGCTGCTTTTTCGAACTTGGTCGACTTTCGGTTTTACCCCCTTGCAGCAGCACGCGAATGACGCGGATCTCCTTGTTGAGGCTGTAAACCAGCCAAAGCGAGGGTCGCCAGCAGTATCGCGCGCCTTGATTCAATATTGGTTGACTATCGTGCACTGAAATGGCTGCCAGGCAGCTTAGGGTTTCACGATGCAGTTAGGCTGGTTTGGTTGGTATTCCGCAGCCTTCAGGGCGTGCAGTTCGAAGGCTCGGTGATTGGGGTGCCGGTGGCCACAGGTGTGCCGAAGACGGGGTCCGTGCCGTTCCAGGTGAACTTCTGCGCACGAACAGTATGGCCATCCGGGAACCTGAGTGCGCAGTACACCAGCCAGTCCTCGGTGCCGTCTGGCGATTGGGTGAAGGAGCAGTGCCCCGGGCCTTCCGATCCCGAGAACACAGGCGTGCCCTTCTTGACCCAGGAACTCTTACTCAAGATATCCCCGCCAGTGAACGTGATCTGGCCCAAGCAATAGTTCGTCGTCCAGCTTCCACTCGCAGCATAGATGATGTGAATCGTCCCATTCTTGTAGAGAGCTTCCGGTCCCTCGTTGATGGGCAAGCCCTGCTCCTCCCAGGCATAGTCCGGCTGGGAGAGCAAAACCCGGGGCCCGCTGATTGTCCACGGGTTGCTCATCGGTGCGATATAGAGGTTCTGCTGGCCGTCAGTGGCGCCTTCCCACCCTGACCAGACAAAGTACCGGTTGCCGTTGTACTCGAGAATTGTGCCGTCAATAGCCCACTGGTCGGTGCCATCGAAAATCTTGGCCTTCAGCGTCCAAGTCCCGTTCAGAGGATTGCTGGGATCGCTGCCGCCTTCCAGGACGAACATCCTGTGCGTGGCGTTATCATCCCCGTTCTCTGCGGCAGTATATATATACCATTTTCCGTCGAGAAACCAGATCTCGGGTGCCCAGGGACATTCGCCACCGGTCACACCGCCCGGGATCCCGCCGAAATCCGGCCCCCAAACCTGCGTAGGATTCGTGGCCGTCTGTGTGAAAAGCTCCTGCAGTTTGGGCGCCCGCCAAATGAATACGGCGTCACCCCACGTGACCATACCGATGTATTGGTCGCCAGCGTAAGTGACGTACGGGTCCGCTCCGGGATCTAGAAGCGGGTTCGTGAACGTTGCCAGCGGCGGGCAGTCGCGGCCAATGGTGTAGGTGTGGTTTGTAAGCCCCGGCTTGGCCCCCACCAGATCGGACAATCCCAGAATGATCGTCCGGGACGGCTGGGCGTTCGTGTGGTTGATAATGCTGACGCTGATGGTCTTGTTGGTTTCTCCCGCCGCAAAGGTCAATGTTCCCGGCGACAACGTATAATCCACACCGTTCATCGCCGTGCCCCCGGTCGCCGCATAGTTGGCCGTCACCGCTACCGCGCTGGTTCTGGACAATGTCACCGGAATCAGAGCCGGACTCACCGTCTGCAATCCGCTGTTGCTGGCCGCCGCAAAACCCACCGATGGACGCGGGTCCAAAATCGTGTAGGTGTGGTTCGTCTGAACGCCCAGCACCACGTTCACGCTACCGCCACCGCCGCCCGGCCCGGACAAACGGAAGTAGCGCGCCTGGCCCGGGTACGCCAGGGTCACTTGGTAGAAACTGTTGCTGCTCACCACTGCATTGGTCACATTCGCCCAGCCCGGCGGATGGGTCAGGTCCGCCCGGCTCTGCAACTGAAAACTCGCGAACGCCTCCGGCCACGAAATCAAAACCGCAGGACTGCCAGAACCGGCAACCCTCACCGTGGGGCACACCGTGACTCCCATAACACTCTGCAGCGTCACCACCACCGTCTCGTCGTTCTCATCCCATCCGTCGTTGACAATCGTCAGACTGATCACCTTGTTGGTTTCGCCCGGATTAAAGATCAATGGACTGGCTGCCAGCATGTAATCCACCCCGTTGATGGCCGTGCCGCCCGTCGCCGCGTAGGCCACCGCCACCGCCTGCGTCGCCGCCGGACTCATGACCACACTCAACAGTGCCGGACTCACCGTCCCCAACCCGCTCGAGGAGGCCGAAGCAAACTGCACCGTAGGAGTAGTGACACAAATCGAGTTCATCAAGGCGAGTTGTTCGGCCGGACTCAGCACCCGCGCGTAGACCGCCACGGCTGCAATTGTCCCGTTGCTCAGGGCGCTCGGCCAACCGTAATCCGCCTTCTCGCTCGGCGAGACGGTCTCGCCAATCCAGAGGCTGTTGGTTCCGCAAGGGACCGTGTACGTGTGGGAGCCGCTGCCGACCTGGTTCGTGGCGCTGTACACACCCCAGCCGCCACTGGAGAAGGCAGTGAAGAACTCATGCGGGGTTCCGTCGCGGAAATTGGTCGTGGTATTCAGGTTCCACCCCGCGGCATACCACCAGTCCACTGACAAGTTAGCGCCGTTGAAGAAGGCGGTGACGACATTTTGCTTGCCATCCTGCCCCACACTGTAAAGCGGGACGTTGTTCTGGGTCGTCGTCAGGTTTTTAAGGTAGAGCGTGTAAGGCCCAGAGCCGTTGAGCGAGCTGCAGAGGCCAGGAATCTCCAGGTGGCCGCCGCCGGCCCCAAACTGCAGCAAGCCGCCGGAGAGGGTGGCATTGCCCTTGAGCACCGCGTTGCGACCGTTGCCAGAGAGATCGTTGGTGCCCGCCGCCCCGAAACAATAGAGCGCCAGCGCGCCTGACGGCACCTGCGCCAAAACACCTCCGCTCGTACTCAGAACCAGTGCGGTACCGACCCAAACCCAACGCCGAAACCGCACATACTCAAACAAAGTGAGGCCGCGCTGAAGGTGCGGCCTGGTTAAAGTATTCGCCTTAATATGCATTTCCGGCCCATCATATGAGCTATGGCGTCGGCCGCTATTACCATTTTACGCTCATTGAGTACCGTTTTGTGCTGCGAGGGGGCAACACCCGCCGGCCCCATCCAAAGCGCTGTCGCACTGAAAACGGCCTTGCGTGGCCCAGCAGAGCCTCGACGCAAAAAGGTAATTTGGAGACCGCAAAATGGTAGTGGCCAGAACTGACGGCAGTGATACGATACGACTCCGTTAGGAAGCTCAAACTTATCACGGAACCAAAGATTAATGGAAGACGAGAAAAGGATTCACGCTGGCTGCCGTCGTGGTGGCCGGCGTGACTTACGGTGGACCGGCCAGCCTGCTGTGGACGGCCAGCTTTGCGGCACCGGCAGGCTCATCGTTCTTCCGGATAGTGGCGAATCCCTCACCATAGAACTCAAGCCCAGTACAACCGGGAAGCAGCAATGCCCCGGGAAACATGGCGCGCAGCACATTTCTCTTTTAACATCGCAAGTTTTACACATCACATATGACCGCCAAATCTTTTCGCACCTTCGTCTCTTCAGGTTGTCTGCTGGTCTGCCTTGTCTTGGCTGCTGCCGGGACGGCGGCGGATGGGCCCCCCATTCGCCAACTCCGTGAATCTGCAGACCTTTCGCACGCAACACTGCGAATCCATGCCGGCCAGCGCTCGGCTCACCCGATCTCTCCGTATCTCACGGGCAAGTTCGCCGAGCATCTGCATGACAACATTATCAACGGCATGGATGCCCAAATCCTGCGCAATCCTACCTTCGCCGACTATCCGCTCTCGACCGGGGATGAGGACCCCAACGGCATCATGAAATTCCTCACTATAGAGTCGGAGATTGGCCGCCGATTGCGGGAGTTGGCAACCGATTATGGCTGGCCGGTCGAAGAGTTGGACGGGATGCTCGCGGCCCGGGCCGATGGCCTTGCCTCCTTCTGGACACGGGCTGGCAAGCGGGTTGAGGTGGAAGTTTCGCCTGATACTGGCCCCTGCGGCGGGCGCGCTCAACGCGTGCAGGTGGCCAATGCAGGTCAGGGCATTGCGCAGTGGACTTATCTGCCGCTCCATCGGACCCGCAAATACGAAATCGAGATGCTCGCCCGTTCACCGGACCTCAAAGCTCTCAATGTTTCGTTAAGCGCACCGACCGGGAAAGGATCCTGCCCCTCGGTCAGCCTCACCGGGCTTTCCCGTGAATGGAAAACGCTCACCGGCTCCTTGGAGGTGCCCGCCGAATTCCCGGCCGAGAGTGCTTATAAGCTGGCGCTAACCGCTGGTGGTCCAGGCCAGTTTGTGGTGCGCCATCTATTGCTTAGGCCTGCCGATCACATCCACGGAGCCGACCCGGATGTGATCCGGTTGCTGAAGGCCTCGCACCTGCCGCTGTTGCGCTGGCCGGGCGGCAATTTCGCCAGCAGCTACCATTGGGAGGATGGGATCGGACCGTTCGAGCAGCGGCCCACCCGGCCCAACTACGCCTGGGGCGGTGCTGAGCCGAACCTTTTCGGCACCGATGAGTTCATTGCCTTCTGTCGCGCGGTCGGTTGCGAACCGATGATTTGTGTGAACGCCGGTAGTGGCACCCCCGCAGAAGCCGCCCGCTGGATCGAGTACTGCAACGGCCCGGTCTCCTCGCCGATGGGCGCGCGCCGCGCCGCCAATGGGCATCCCCAGCCCTACCAGGTCAAATACTGGGAAGTCGGCAATGAGTTGTGGGGCCGTTGGCAGTTTAACTGGACCACCGCTGCCGGTTATGTGGACCGCTACAAGGAATTTTCGCAGGCCATGTTAAAGGCCGATCCGAAGATCAAGCTGCAAGCTTGCGGCGCGCCTGTCTTTTGGGGCAAACAGTGGAATGACACCCTGATTGCCGGTGTCGGTACCGCGCTCCGCACGATTACTGACCACCCGCTCATCGGCGGTGCCGTTTCGTCGGCGTCCGATCCGCTGGATGTTTATCGCGACTTCATGGTGCTGCCCGAAGTCCTGGAACAGAAGTGGTCTGCGCTGCGGCAAGATATGCTCCGAGCCGGTATCCAGGAGCCGCGCCTCGCAATCACTGAGCTGCAAATGTTCGCCGGGATCGAGCATGCGCACGAGACCAACGCAGCGGTTCGGTTGACGGAGCAGAACCTCGTGCGTCCGCCCACGCTGGCCGAAGGTCTCTACGACGTGCTCGTGTACCATGCTGCCGTGCGCCTGGCGCCCTTTGTCGAGATAATTACCCACTCGGCGACCGTCAATCATGGCGGCGGCCTGCGAAAAACCCATGAGCGGGTTTACGCCAATCCCTGCTACTACGCCCAAGCCGCTTTTGCCGATTTTGCCGGCGCCACACCGGTCGTTATCGAAATCGAAGCTGCTATGGAAAGGGCTCCGAGGGTCCTGCCCGAACTCCGAGAAGCAACCGCCAGTGCAACCTGTGGTTGCGTGGACGCCCTGGCGGCGTTGGCCACAGATGGCAGCTTGTTGGTGTCGATCGTTCATCGCGGGTCGTCCGGCCCGCTGCGCCTAGCGCTCGTGCTGGACGGTTTTAAGTCATCGGATTGCGCCGAGGTGCACACGCTTGCTGCGGCCGTCCCCTGGGCCGCTAACACACTGGAAAACCCCGATGCAGTCAAGCCAGTCGATACCCAACTCACCATAAAAGCAGGGAAGTTTGAGCTCAACTTGCAGCCTTACAGTGTTGTCCGCTTGCGTATCCCGCGTGGCGACTGAGCTTCCCAGGACGAGGAATGACCGCCTCAATGATTGAAGTCCCCCAAGCCAATTCTAAAACTGAAAAACAGAACCTAATGAAAAGCAATCTTTCATACCTCGACTCGATCACTCTTGCCGCCGCGCTCGTCGCAGCCACCCCTTTGTTCGGTGCCGATGCACCCAAATCTTCTCCCGAAGAGAAGCTTCACCTTGCCATCGCCGAGGGCCTCTTCCAGCCCACCTGGGATTCGCTCAAGCAATACCAGTGCCCCGACTGGTTCCGCGACGCCAAGTTCGGCATCTGGGCCCATTGGGGACCACAATGTGTCCCTGAGGAAGGGGACTGGTACGCGCGGAATATGTACGTGGAAGACAGCTCCCAGTATAAGTATCACGTGGAACACTACGGCCACCCTTCGGAATTCGGCTACAAAGACATCATCCCGCTCTGGAAAGCCGAAAAGTTCGACCCGGACCGGTTGATGGAGCGATACAAGAAGGCCGGAGCCAGGTATTTCGTTTCCATGGGCGTCCATCACGACAATTTTGATCTTTGGAACTCGAGATACCACAAATGGAATGCGGTGAATATGGGACCGAAAAAGGACATCGTCGGTCTCTGGGCCGCCGCTGCGCACAAGTACGGCTTGCGCTTCGGGGTGTCCGAACATCTCGAACGCAGTTATAGTTGGTTCAATGTGAACAAAGGCGCCGACAAGCAGGGGCCCAAGGCCGGTGTGCCGTACGACGGCAACAATTCCAAGTACGCCGATTTCTACTTCCCACCGCATGAAGACACCCGGAAAGTCTATCCGGCAAATCCCCCGGAATGGTGGAAGAAACAATGGTATGACCGCATCCAGGACCTCGTGGACAGCTACCACCCGGATCTGCTTTATACCGACGGAGGTGTTCCGTTCGGCGAAGTCGGCCGCAGCCTAGTGGCCCATTTTTATAACCAGAACATGAAATGGCACAACGGTCGCCTCGAAGCCGTCTATAACATCAAGAACATGAAGGAGCATGGGGATTATTTTGAAGGCATTGCCGTGGAGGATCTGGAGCGAGGGACCTTGAAGGGGATCAAAGCCGAACCGTGGCAAACCGACACCTCTGCCGGCGACTGGTTCTACAAACGGGGCTACCCCTATAAAACCTCTGCCGAGATTATCCACTTGCTTGCTGATATCGTGAGCAAGAACGGCAACCTGCTGATCAATTTCCCGCAGCGCCCTGACGGCACGCTTGATGCCCAGGCGGAAACGATCTTGGACGATCTTGCCGCCTGGATGCCCATTAACGGCGAGGCAATCTTTGAAACGCGGCCTTGGCATGTGTTTGGCGAAGGGCCCAATATGCTCGAAGGTGGCCACAAAAGGGAGGAAGGCAAACCTTTTACAGCGGAGGACATCCGGTTCACCACCAAAGGAGAAACGCTCTACGCCATCGCACTGGGATGGCCCGCAGACGGCAAGCTACTGGTGAAGTCACTGGCCGCCGGCTCTGGCCTTTATCCGCGTCAAATAGGCAAAGTGGAGCTTCTGGGCGCCCGTGAGGCTCTGAAATGGAACCGCAACGCGGAAGGGTTGACCGTTGAACTTCCCCTTCAGAAACCCTGCGAGCACGCCTATGCCCTGAAGATTACTCCTCAAACCCAGTGATGCTCTCCTTATGCTAAACGAAAATCGAATGAACCAAGCTGTTTCGTACGCGATTGTTTTGCTGGCTGGGATGGTGAAGAAATCGAGCATGAACTCCTCTTTGGCAACGAACTGCCAGTCATTGGCGGATTCAGGATGGACGACCGGTGGCCAGGGGCAGTGTCGCCGTCACCGGAGAATTTTGGCGGTTGGGGCGTGGCCGCGCGGAAAATCAGCCGTTCACCGCCTTACTGCGCCTTCAACGTCCCGCGCCACTTCCAAAAACAGGAGTTTCCGGCCAGAAACTATTTAGCGAAATGTCTTTGCGGAGGTTCGTGGAAGAATACGTGGCGCATTTTCACCAGGAACGGCCGCACCAAGGTTTGGAGAACAAACCCATTCAGCCAGAGTTTGCCAATCCAAACCGAGCAGGGGCGATCCAGTGCCGGAAGAGACTGGGCGGCCTGCTGAAGTATTATTATCGCGACGCGGCATGATCAGCCAATGATCCTAATTTCTGAACACTACGGGGTTCATTTCCTGTCGCAACAATTGTCTCGGCAATCTCGCCAAGCTGATCTAATTGCGCTGCTACGGAGTTTCCGCTACCCACAATGGCAGTTGGCCGGCGCGATCATTGAGGAGGCATAATAATTTTTTGCAAGGGGTTGAACAACGACAACGGGCACGTCTGCGGCGTCAGTTTAACTATCTCGACGTGGCCGTCGAGAAACCCCAAAGTTGTCGTCCCCACGTGTCGTTTGTCGTTTGCACTCATCATCCGCGGCTGCGGATTCACTTTCGACATATAATCGAAAGAGGTATCGTTGAATCGCCAGATATTCCATGAATCAAACTGCTGGGGGCCGATCGGCCCTTTGGGTGGGCCGAAGGTATTGATTTCAGCCAGATAAGCCAACTGTGAGGGTACTCCCGGTATCCGGTTAACGTCCTGGTACGGAACCGTCCCATATGTGCCGGTTGACGCGTAAAGCGCGAAGTCAATCGAGTTGACGGTGTAATCCAGGACGAAAGGCTGAGTAGAATTGGGGCTTACAACGGCTGGGCATTGCAAAAAATGGAGCGGCGCGTACAATTTATAAAGGTAGGCATTATTTTGCGCCTGCGCTGGATCAACCATAAAGGCGCTGATGTACTGAGCGAGCAAGTTGGGGAAAAAAGCTCCCTGGCCGAACGAGTCGCCGGGCACGTCATTATTATAATCCCCCGCATACATTTGGGTGGCGATGCCCAATTGGCGCAGGTTGCTGACACACGCCACACTCTGAGCTCTTGCCTTCGCCCGGGACAAGGCCGGCAACAGCATCGCTGCCAGAATGGCGATGATGGCGATGACCACCAGCAACTCGATTAAGGTAAAGCCTCTGCGAGGCCGTAGTGTTTCTG
>PMOA01000143.1 GCA_003161635.1 Limisphaerales bacterium | reverse complement strand
CCGCGCGCGACCTGCTGGCCGAAGTGCGGAAAGACCCACGCTTTGATTCGGTGCGGAACCGGCCTGAATTTCAAAAAATTGTTCCGCCCTATTGACCAATTTCAAATCTCAAGTCTGAAATTTTCAATTCCGGGCCGCCGGCCACGTCTCAGTTGCCGAAGGACAGCCAATCCGCTAATTTGACAACCCGGCAGCATTTATGTCGGGATCATTGCATGAAGAAATCAGAGTCAGACAAAAAAAACTCAGAGGCCCGGGCCGCCGCAACTCAGCCGACGCCGGCCAAGGTTCCCGTTGTGGCCGAACTCACGCCGGAGCAACTCGAAGAACTAAAAACTCGCGCCGCCAAGGCGGACGAACATTGGGACCGCCTCCTGCGCACCGCCGCCGATCTTGAAAATTTCAAAAAACGCGCCGCGCGCGAGCGCATCGAGGCCGCTCAATTTGCCAATGTCGCGCTGCTGTTAAAACTGCTGCCCGTGCTCGACCATTTTGAAATGGCGCAGGCCACCACGCAAACCGCGGAAGTCCCGCAAAGCGGGATCGCATCCTTGCAGGCCGGCATCGCCATGATTCAGCAGCAACTCAAAGGCGTTCTCGCCGAGACTGGTCTTGAAGAAATTGACGCCAACGGCAAACCGTTCGATCCGACGCTGCACGAGGCCGTTTCGCAACTGGAAACCGCCGACGCGCCCGAAGGGCAGGTCGTCCAACAAATTCGCAAAGGTTACAAATTGCGCGACCGCTTGCTGCGCCCGGCGGCGGTCGTTGTCGCCAAAAAACCTTCTGCGCCCCCCGCAGCCTGAGCCATGCCCAAGCGCGATTATTACGAAGTGCTCGGCGTCAGTCGCAACGCCGGCGATGAAGAAATCAAAAAAGCTTATCGCCTGCTGGCCGTCAAATTTCATCCGGACAAAAATCCGGGCGACAAAACCGCCGAGGAAAAATTCAAGGAAATCGGCGAGGCCTACGAGGCGTTGAGTGATCCGCAAAGACGCGCCGCCTATGATCAATACGGCCACGCGGCATTCGATCCGCGGGCGCGAGCCGGCCGCGGGTTCGGCGGCGCCGGCGGCTTTCATGATCCGTTCGAAATCTTCCGTGAAGTTTTCGGCGGCGGAAGCATCTTCGAAAGTTTTTTCGGCGGCGGCCAGGACCCGTCGCAACCGCAACGTGGCGGCGACTTGCGTTACGATTTGGAAATCACACTTGAAGAGGCTGCGCTCGGCTGCGAGAAGGAAATTTCCGTGTCGAAACTCGACCGTTGTGATGCGTGCAACGGCTCCGGCATGGAGCACGGCTCAAAAATCCGGACGTGCTCAACCTGCGGCGGGCGCGGGCAGGTGCTCACGTCGCGCGGTATCTTTAGCATCGCGCAAACGTGCCCGCACTGCCAGGGCGCGGGACGAATTTTGGAAAAACCATGCAAATCATGCCACGGCGAGGGAAAGCGCGAACACAGTTCCAAAATCAAACTTCGCATTCCGCCGGGTGTGGACGCGGGTTCGCGCCTGCGTTCCTCCGGCAACGGCGAAGCCGGCTTTCGCGGCGGGCCACCGGGCGATCTCTACGTCGTGTTGCATGTCAAGGCGCATGAAATTTTCCAGCGCGACGGCGACGACTTGCTCTGCGAAGTGCCGGTCAGTTTTGTCCAGGCGACTCTCGGCGCGGAAATTGAAGTGCCGACGCTTGACGGCCGGGCGACGATTAAAATCCCCACCGGCACGCAACCGGGCACGACCTTTCGCGTCAAGGGCAAGGGCGTGAAAAATCTGCAGGGCTATGGCCACGGCGATTTGCACGTCCGCGTTCAGGTCGAAGTTCCGACGCGCTTGAACCACGAACAAAAAGCCAAATTGCAGGAATTCGCTGAATCGTGCGGCGAAGACGCCAACCCCATCAGCAAAAGCTTTTTTGAAAAAGCCAAAAGATTATTTGGGTGAGGTAGGGCCGCGCTGCTGAGATTGTCTCAAAACTTGTAGCAGCGGACGTGAGTCCGCTCCAATCTCAAGCGAATCAGGAAAAGTGAGCCGACTCACGTCGGCTGCTGCGATGAGAGAAGGTTTTTAGACAGCCTGTGCTGCGTGGCCTCGGACGACCAGCAGGTCGTCCCTGCCAAGTATTTTTATGAACCGTTTCTATCTGCCGCCGGGACACTGTGCGGGTGACGCGCTTCGGCTCGATGGACGCGAGGCGCATCACGCGCTGCACGTCTTGCGCTTGAAGCGCGGCGAACTCGTCGCCGTTTTGGACGGCGTCGGGAATGAATTCCTTTGTGCGGTCGAAAACAGTTCGCGCAATGCCGTCACGCTTTCCGTGTCGCTGAAAAATTTCACGCCGCCGCTGCCCTGCTCCATCACGCTGCTGCAAGCCGTGCCCAAGGGGAAAATCATCGAAAGCATCATCCAGAAAGCCGTTGAACTTGGCGCCCGGCGCATCGTGCCCCTGCTGACCGAACATGTCGTGACCCGGCTCGACGACCGGGACGCCGCCGATAAACGCACGAAATGGCAGCAGGTGGCAGTTGAAGCCATCAAACAATGCGGCGCGGCGTGGCTGCCGGAAATTGAACCCCCAACCACCCTCGAAAAATTTCTGGCACCCCACCGTAGCGGCGGTCGGCAGACCGCCGGATTGGTTCGGGAAAACGAAAAGTGCGGCTCTCTTCCGAAAGCCGCTACGCCGGCGCATTTTGAACTGGCACTGGTAGGTTCCCTCCAAAAGGAACGCCGCCATCCGCGTGAATGCTTTCGGGAATTCCAGGCGCAGCACAAACGTTTGCCGCAAAGTGTCGGCGTTTGGATCGGGCCGGAAGGCGATTTTACGCCTGAGGAACTGGAAGCGATCCAAGCGGCGGGCGCGTTGCCGATTTCGCTGGGACGGCTCGTGCTGCGCGTCGAGACCGCGGCCATTTATTGCCTTTCGATTTTGAATTACGAATTGAATTTGTAGCCGCGAAACTTTGGTTCGCGCTCACCAACCTGGACTTAAAAGTTCGCAGTCAAAATTCGCGTTTCCCGCATAACATTCTTGACATAAACGGGAACATTTCATTAATCTAATTACTGGAATAATAAAAGAACGCCATGAAATCTCTTTTTGTTGGGTTCTGTATTTCGGTTGCCGGATTATTGCTAGTTTCTGTGTCCGCAGAGGCACAATTGGGAGACGCCCTCAATGCGACCAATCTCACTTGGACCACCAGTGGAACCGGCGGCGGCGGCACATGGTTCGCGGAAGGAGCCACAACACATGACGGCGTATCCGCGGCGCAAAGTGGAAATGTGTCTGGCACCAGTTCATCGTCCATTCTGCAAACTACCGTGACGGGGCCAGGGACGTTGACGTTCTGGTGGAAGCTGTCATCGCTGTCACCGGTGGCAGGCATTGGGAATCTTCTTTCCTTCAAGGCCGGCGGCGTAACGTTGACCAACATTTATGACCGGGCGGATTGGCAGCAGCAGACAATTTACCTCGGAGCGGGAACTCAGATTCTGCAATGGGTTTATTCCTTATATGTTTCCCAGTGGTCAGGACTGCCAGAGGGCTGGGTAGATCAAGTTAGTTTTACACCGGGAACGACAGCGCCATTTATCACGTCTCAACCGCCCGGCCAGTCACAGGTTCAGGGTTTGAATGCCAGCATTTCCGTGAGAGTGTTGGGCACACCGCCGTTTAACTACCAATGGCAGTTCAACAGCACGAACATTCCCGGCGCGACCAATTTTACTCTCATCGTAACCAACGTGCAGGCCGCCAACCTCGGCAATTATGGCGTGGTGGTGACCAACATCGCCGGTTCGATCATCAGTTCCAATGCACCACTTGGATTTGGGCAAGTAACGGCTTGGGGCGTGAACAACTCTGGCCAGACAACCGTGCCCATTGAAACATCCAACGTGCTGGCGATGGCGGGTGGCGGCTGGCAGAGCGTTCTGCTCAAGACGGATGGGACCGTGACAGTTTGGGGATCAAATTACCAAGGTCAGACAAACGTACCTGTTGATTTAACCAATGTGCTGGCGATTGCCGCCGGGTTTTATCACGTCCTGGCGCTGAAATCCGACGGCACGGTGGTTGCATGGGGTGACAACTCCTTTAACCAGACAAACGTTCCTGGTGATATGACCAACGTGGTGGCAATTGCAGCGGGAAATATGCACAGCTTGGCATTGAAAGCCGATGGCACGGTGACCGCATGGGGATATGATGACTTTGGCCAGACTAATGTCCCCGCTGACCTGACCAACGTGGTGGCAATTGCAGGAGGCACGTGGCACAGCTTGGTTTTGAAGGCCGATGGCACGGTGACCACATGGGGAAGTTTCACCGGGATGAACATTCCTGTGAACTTAACCAACGTGTTGGCAATTGCGGCAAGGGGATCTGATAGTATGGCTTTGAAAACTGACGGAACCGTCGTCGCATGGGGGAACAACAGCTATGGCCAAACGAATGTGCCTGCCAACTTGACCAGTGCGGTGGCAATTGCACAGGGCATGTCTCACGATCTTGCATTGAAGTCGGACGGAACGGTGGTTGCCTGGGGAATCAATACTGATGGCCGGACAAATGTGCCGACAGGATTGACGAACGTAGTGGCGATTGCAGCCGGCGGCTACCACAGTTTGGCTCTGGTCGGCTTTGGCCCGCCCGTCCTTCATGCATCTTTGATAAATCCGGTCATGGGCACCAATGGTTTCAGTCTCACGCTGCCCACGCAGAGCGGACGGGTCTATCGGTTGGAATACAAAAACTCGCTTGGCGACGCCGACTGGATCGCCCTGCCTCTCGTTGCCGGCAACGGCGGAAATCTTGTCCTGGCCGACTCCACCGCCACCAACTCGCAACGTTTTTATCGTGTACGCCGATGGTGAGGCGTCAAACTTATCGCCGCTGAACCAAAACACGGAAGGCGCGGCCCAGATGCTCCGGATGCGTGAGGGTTTGAAATTGAACTAAACCTGCTTGAATTTTTTCCCATTTGGGGTTATCAAATTGCCATGAGCAGCACCACAGAGGAAATCATTCAAGTTTGCAAAGCTCTGCCGGATGACAAGCAGTCCGAACTGGCCGACTTCGCCCACTTCCTTCTTGCACGTCAAGATGACGAGGCGTGGGAATGTCGGCTGGCTTACCCCCAGTCCCGTCCGAGTCTTGACAGCTTCCTCCGCGAATCGGCTGCCGAGGGTGACGAGCCGCTTGACCCGAACCGCCTGTGAACTCGCGCACGCGACCGAGTTTCTGGCGGGCTTATGCCGGGTTGAGTGAACTTCACCGCCATGCCGCGCGCCGCGCCTACGCACTTTTTGCGGAAAATCCAAATCATCCTTCGCTCCGCTTCAAGAAACTCGGCGGCTACGATCAGGTCTGGTCTGTCCGCATCAACGAACAATACCGCGCTATCGGCGAACGCCACGGCGACACCATCGTCTGGGTCTGGGTCGGCACTCATAACGAATTTGACAAGCTGTTCGGTTGAGCCGCGACAACGGCGCGTTCGGAGAACAGTTGCTACCTTGATTGCACCAAAACGCGAAAGGCGCGGCCCAGATGTTCCGGGTGCGTGAGGGTCTGAAACTGGCGCGCCTGGGCGGGAGTCCATTCGCCAAGGGAATTGTCCTGCGATGCCTTTCCCAAAATCCGCGTCAGGAATTGTGATTGCGTTTGTAAACTTTCGGTCTTCAGCCCGACCGATTCACCGGCGGCCTGGATGGCGGAAAAATTGACGTGCGCGGTGAGGTCCTGTTCCCCGACGTTCGCCAAAAGGTCATCGCCGGCGTGATGGCGAAAATAGGCGCGGAGCGTCCCACGCGGACGACTCGGCAAAATCAGTTCGTCGGCGGTCAGGCCGTAATCAATCGTCATCAGTTTTCCGCGCTCCAAAATGCCGGCAGCCTCGCGCCACCAGTCCTCGGCGGCGGGACAGGTTTCGATGGTGTAGCCGTCAGGCAGGGCGGCGAGCAGTTCAGGCGGAAGATTTTCAAACGCGCCCCTCGCCCCGGCCCTCTCCCCGCTCCGCGAGGCGAGGGTGTCAGGAATCCGCGCCCAGGCGAATTTTTCGCCGTCAACCGCCACGCCCCATTCGAACCACTTTTTATTTTGAGCGTCCCAGCCGAATCGGTGGACGGGCATGGCGTCGAGGAGTTCGTTGGAGAAAATGACGCCGCGCAGCGGCGGGTGACGGGTGGCAGGTGACGAGTGACACGTTCGCTCCTGAAGCAGCGATTGAAAGTCGGCAAACCAGCGGACATGCGACGAATATTGTTCCAGTGTTTTTTTCTGCCATTCCTGCCGGCACGGCGAGGGTTCGATGACCCGGTATTCGACCTGGTCGAACAGTCCCGGGCGATTCAATTGAAGCCAGGTCAGAATGTCCCTGACCAGTTGGCCGTCATGCGCGCCGGCTTCAACCAGGTTGAGGGTTGAAGGTTGAGGGTTGAGGGTTTCGAGCCATTCGGCGAATTGAAACGCGAGAAGCTGGCCGAACAATTCACCGACGCCGACGCTGGTGTAAAAATCACCGCGCCGGCCGGGATTGTCTTTTTTCGCTTCATAATATCCATGTTTGGGACAGTAGAGGGCGAGTTCCATGAATCGCGCGAAAGGCAGAATGCCGCTTTGGGCGACTTCGCGGCGGATGATTTCAGACAACGGGTTCATAACTTGCGTTTGGCGCGGCGATAGCTAACAATTTTACAAAGAAAAGGATTTATGGCCAAAATAGATGCGTTTTTCAACCTGATGTTTGAACAAAAGGCGTCCGACTTGCACATGACCTCCGGCAACCCGCCCATGTTGCGCATCAACGGCGAGCTTCAGCGCGTGGATTATCCGACGCTTGAAAATGACTTGCTCAAGGCCATGCTCTACGAAACTGCGCCGGATTACAAAATCAAACAATTTGAAGAGACGGGCGACGTGGATTTTGGCTACGAAATTCCGAACATCTCGCGTTTCCGCGTCAATTTTTACAATCACAGAGGCGGAATCGCCGCGGCGTTCCGGCAGATTCCCAGCCGCGTGCTTTCGTTTGAAGATTTTGAAAAGCTGGAAGCGCCGCTGCCGCCGGTGCTCAAAAAGTTTACCATGCTCCGCCAGGGCCTGGTTTTGGTCACCGGGCCGACCGGCTCCGGCAAATCCACGACGCTGGCGGCAATGGTGGATTACGCGAACAGAAATCGCAAAGACCACATCATCACCCTGGAAGACCCGATTGAATTCGTCCATGAAAGCAAAAGTTGCCTGGTGAACCATCGGGAAGTCGGAGTCCACACCAAATCATTTTCCGCGGGACTTCGCGGCGCGTTGCGCGAAGATCCGGACCTCATCCTCGTCGGTGAAATGCGTGACCTTGAAACCATCGAGCTGGCCATTACCGCTGCCGCCACCGGCCACCTGGTCTTCGGCACATTGCACACGCAAAGCGCCTCCAAAACGGTTGACCGCATCATTGACGTCTTTCCGGCGGACCAGCAAAACAAAATCCGCCAGACGCTTTCCGAAGCGTTGAAAGGCATTGTGGCGCAAACCTTGTTCAAGCGCACGGACAAGAAAGGGCGCATCGCGGCGTTTGAAATTTTGGTCTTCAACACCGCCGTCGCCAATCTCGTGCGTGAAGGCAAAACGCACCAGCTTCCCGGCATGATTCAAGTCGGCAAGAAAATCGGCAATCAACCGATGGATGATCATATCATGGAGCACGTGCGCATGAAACGCATTTCGTCGGAAGACGCTTACGACAAGGCGTTGGACCGGAAAAAATTCCGCCCTTTCCTCACCCATCCACCGGAAGACGACGACGCCTCTTGATTTATGCGACGCCCTGAATTGGATCAAGTTCTGACGACGATGCTGGCTTCACAGCCGGAGATTTCCGATCTTTTGTTCACGGTGGATCGCCCGCCGCAAGTCGAGGCTTACGGTGAACTCAAACCGGTGACTCTCGACCCGCCCATCGAAAAGCTTACTCCGTTTCAAACCGAAACCATCGCGCTGAACATCATTGGCGACAATCTTTGGCAGATTGAAGACCTGTTGCGCCACGGGTCGTGCGACGCTTCCTACGCGCTTTCAGACAAGGCCCGCTTCCGTGCCAACGTATTCGCGCAACGCGGAAATTATTCCATCGTCTGCCGCCAGCTTAATGCGACCATCCCAACTTTGGATCTATTGAAGTTTCCGGAGATTTTCAAGGAAATCCCGAAGGAAAAAACCGGCTTGGTGCTGGTCACCGGCTCCACCGGTTCCGGCAAATCCACCACGCTGGCCGCCATTCTAAACGAAATCAACAGATACAAACCCGTCCACATCGTCACTTTGGAAGACCCGGTCGAATATATCCATCCGCACAATCAGGCGACTTTCAACCAGCGTGAATTGGGCATTGATTTTGATTCTTACGTCAACGGTTTGCGCGCAGCGCTGCGCCAGGCGCCGAAGGTCATTCTCGTCGGCGAAATGCGCGATCAGGAAACGGTGAAGATCGCCTTGAGCGCGGCGGAAACCGGCCACCTGGTCCTCAGCACACTGCACACGATCAATGCGGGCGAAACGGTCAACCGCATTCTTGGCATGTTTGAGCCGGATGAGCAGGAACAAATCCGCGTGCGCCTGGCTGACTCGTTGCGCTGGGTGGTCAGCCAGCGGTTGGTGCCCAAAGTCGGCGGCGCGGCGCGATTTGCGCTGCTAGAACTCATGGGCTCGAATCTCCGCACCCAGGAGGCCATCCGGCTGGGTGAAAGCGAAGGCAAAACATTTTATGAAATTATTGAGGCCAGTTATCCCTTCGGCTGGCGGACGTTCGACCATGCCTGCATGGAAGCTTTCGAACAAGGCGTCATCACCGAGGAAACCGCCCTGCTCTACTGCACCAAACGCAGCGTCATTTCACGCGCCATTGACAACATCAAAAAGTCCCGCGGTGAAATGCCCATGACCAGCAGCTCATTGCGCATGAAACCGGCTGCGGACGCCGCGCTGCCCGTCCTCAAAATCAAGTAACCATGAACGGCTCATTCGATTTCGTCAGTACCGAGGACAAACCGGCCTTGATCGCCTTTTCCACGCCCGAATGGCTGGAGGCCGCCAAAGCCGCCTTGGGTGAACTCGGTTACAAAGTCCACACCGCCGCCACGCACAGCGATTTTCTCGTGCGCTTCAGCCAGGCACATTATCAAGTTGTCATCGTCGAGGAACTTTTTGGCGCGAACACCATTGACGAAAATCTCACGCTCAAGGCGCTGCAAACCATGCCGGTCAACCAGCGCCGTCATGCCACGTTTGTTTTACTCGGCGATTCGTTTCAAACTTTCACGCCGATGGAAGCCTTCAAGCACAGCGTTCACGCCGTCATCAACAGTTCCGAAATGTTTTTGCTCAAGCAACTGGTGGAAAAGGCCGTGGCCGACAACGACCTGTTCCTGCACAGCTTTCGCGAAGTCCAAAAACGCGTCTATACCAGCGGCAATCGCTTGTAATGACCGCGGCTTTTGCTAAATTCCCGCAACGCCATTCATGACTCGCCTCGACCAGGCACTGGTTGAACGCGGCCTTTGTGAAAGCCGCGAACGCGCCAAACGCGCCATTCTCGCCGGACAGGTCCGCGTCAACACCCAGTCCGCGCACAAGCCCAGTGACTCCGTCAAACCCGATGACCGGCTCACCCTGGACGCGGGCGAAAAATACGTCAGCCGCGGCGGCCACAAACTGGAACACGCCCTGCGCCATTTTCAATTGGATGTCGCCGGACTGATGGTGCTCGACCTGGGCGCATCCACCGGCGGATTCACCGATTGTTTGTTGCAACACGGCGCGGCGAAGGTTTTTGCCGTGGACGTTGGCCGGGGGCAATTCGCCTGGAAGCTCCGGCACGACCACCGCGTCGTCGTCATGGAAAAGACCAATGCCCGCCACCTGACCGCGGCGCAATTTCCACAGCCATTCACCCCTGCCGATCTGGCCGTGATTGACTGCTCGTTTATTTCGTTGCGAAATATTTTGCCCGCCGCCATTGCATTATTGCGGCCCAATGGCAAAATTATCGCGCTCATCAAACCGCAGTTTGAAGCCGGCAAAGCCGAAGCCGACAAGGGTCGCGGCGTCATCCGCGACCCGTCGGTGCATGAGCGCGTGCTCAATGAACTGCGGGGATTCGTCCGCGCGCAACCCGGGTTGCGCTGGCAGGGCGTGGTGGAATCACCGTTGCTCGGACCGGCGGGCAACAAGGAATTTTTGGCGCTGATTGAAAAAACAAGCTGACAAAATCAAACGCGTCGGACTCATCGGCAATTCCGAAAAAGCCGCCTGCGCCGACAGCGTTCGCAAAGCCGCGCGACTCATTCAACGCGCCGGACGAAAGGTGTTGTGCGACGCCGGGACCGCCCGGCTGGCCGGATTGAAAAATTCCGTGTGCGGCGACATCGCCGCGCTGGCGCGCGAAGTGGACTTGCTGCTGGTGTTTGGCGGCGACGGCACGATGCTGCACGTCGCCCGCGAAATCGCCGGCTCGGCCACGCCGATGCTCGGCGTCAACATCGGCGGCCTCGGCTTCCTCACCGCCGTGCCGTCGGATGAAATGACCCGCGCTCTGGCGCGCGTCTGGCGCAGTGAATTTAAATATGAATCCCGCGTTTTGATCGAAGTCGGCGGCCGCTGCCAGGGACGGCGGATTCATGAAACCGCGCTCAATGACATCGTGGTCAGCCGCGGCGCGATCTCACGACTCATCAAACTCGACGTCAGTGTGGACGGCGAACTGGTCGCGCGCTACCACGGCGACGGATTAATCATCAGTTCGCCCACGGGTTCAACGGCGTATTCGCTGGCGGCGGGCGGCCCCATTGTTTTGCCCACCGCCAAAGTGTTTGCGCTCACACCGATTTGTCCACACACGCTGTCGAATCGTCCGCTCATTTTGCCGTTGACCTCAACCATTCGCGTCAAGGCCATCAGTTCGCCACCGGCGACGATTTTGAGCGCGGACGGACAATTTGTGGCCGAGCTTGGCGCAGGCGACGAGGTGACGATTCGCCGCAGCCGGGGCACGGTCCGGCTGATGCATCTGGCGGACAGTTCGTTTTTGGAGGCGTTGCGCCGCAAACTGCACTGGCGCGGAGCCTATTTGTGAAAGGATGAAGGCTGAAAGATAAAGGCTGAATGAAAAGAAACCCAAATTTAAAACTAATGAACTTCTTTCCTTCAGCCTTCAGCCTTCAGCCTTCAGCATTTTACTACCATGGTCCGGCTTAAAGACATTGCCCGGCACGCGGGCGTTTCGGTGATGACGGTCTCGAAGGCGTTGCGCGACCAGCCGGATGTGTCGGCGGCCACGAAGGTGCGCATCAAATTGCTGGCGCAACAAATGGGTTACGTTCCCGACTCGTCCGCGCAAGGGCTGCGCAACCGGACGACCAAATTATTCGGCCTCGTCATTCCGTCGAGCACGAATCCGATTTTTGCGCGCATTATTTTCGCCATCGAGGAACGCGCGCACGAACTGGGCTACGACATTTTGCTCGCGCATACGCACAACCTGCCGGACCGCGAAGAGGTTTGCATCCGGCGGCTGTTGTCGCGGCGCGTGGACGGGCTGTTCATTTCGCCGGTGTATCGCTTTGAGGCCGAGGCGCGAATTTATCAGGAGGTGCTGGCGCGCCAAATCCCGACGGTTTTAATCGGTCCGCCCGCGCCATTTTGCAAATCGTTCGTCAGCGTGGAAATTGATGAACAGGTTGCCAGCTACACCGCGACGCAACATTTGCTGAAGCTCGGCCACAAACGCATTGCCTATCTCACCGGCTCACCCACGGCGCCGTGGGTACACGAGCGATTTGAAGGCTACCGCCGCGCATTGCGCGAAGCCGGATTGGACGTGGACGACAAGCTGGTTTTTCAGGCCGGCCACACCATTGATGATGGCGCCAAAGCCGCGCTGCAAATGCTGAATGAATCATGTGGTGCAACCGCCGTTCAAACCGTCAACGACCTCGTTGCCATTGGATGCGCGGACGCGTTGTTCTCGAAAGGTTTGCGGATTCCGGAGGACATTTCGCTCGTGGGTTTCGGCAACATCATGACGGCGGAATATTTTCGCGTGCCGCTGACGACCATCCGCCAGCCAAAGTTCCGGCTCGGCATGGCCGCCGTGGACGCGATGGTGAATTTGCTGCGCGGCCAGCGCGTTGAAACCAAGCGTTTGTCCGCCGAACTCATCGAGCGCAAGAGCACTGCGCCGCCGCGAACGGTTTCCCATCAAACAAGTTGAAGCGGCTCGAATTGCCGGCCAAGAATAGGCGCGCTTTTCGTTTTCAGCCAGTTTTCCAGCACACTGGCGTAAACGTTGCGGAAGTCCACGGTGTATTTGATGTCGCCCTGATGCAAATCCTGCGTGGCAAGGCTCGGATAACGCCCAAGCAATCCGGCTTTCACCTTGTTGCCGACGATGAACATCGGCGCCGCCGCGCCGTGGTCGGTGCCGCCATTGGCGTTTTCCGCAACGCGCCGGCCAAATTCGCTGAACGTCATCACGAGCACGCGTTGCAGGTTGCCCTGCGCTTTCATGTCTTCCACAAATGCCTGGACGGAATCACCCAGTTCCTTGAGCAAACGCTGTTGCGTGGCGATCTGGTTCGTGTGCGTATCGTAACCGCCCTGCGAGACGTAAAAAATCCGCGTCGGCAGTCCGCCGCCGATGAGTTTGGCGACGAGCTTGAGTGAATTGCCGAGTTGTGACGCGGGATACGTCGCCTGGCTTTGCACGCGCGCGGCTATTTCGCGCACCTTGTCGGAACTGACCTGTGCATCGAGCGCCGTGCGTTCGATGAAATCCGTTACCGAGCCGCCCTGCATCGGCATTCCGGCCGCCAGCGAGCCAATGGTGCCGCCGGAATTTTCATCGGCCGCGGGAGCGGACGTATCCACGGCGTTCATTTTTTCGTAAGCCGCTTCCGTCATGTCCGTCTGCCCCGGCCGGGGATGGTTGTTGGAAATGAAGCGGTAATTTTGCGGGTTGTTGAAACAAATGCCTTTGGGTGCCTTTGCAAAAAAGGCTTCGGGCGTCTGGTTGCCAATCGTCACACCGACCATCGGATCGGCGCCGGAACAGGCATTGTCGAAATACCGTCCCAGCCAGCCGTATTTTTCCACCTTGTCCGAGTCGCTGGCCGTCTGCCAGATTTCCGTCGAACGGAAATGCGAGCGGTTCGGGTTCGGATAGCCGACGCCCTGCACCACGGCGAGATTTCCGGAATCGTAAAGGCTTTTGAAGCCGGTCATCGCGCCGTGGAACCCGGTTTCGCCGTTCAAGCTTAAAACCTGTTGCTCGGAAAGCCCGAGTTTGGGGCGCGCACGGTGGTAATTATCGTCTGCGAACGGCACAACGGTGTTGAGGCCGTCGTTCCCGCCGGCCATTTGCAGGACGACGAGAATGGTTGAGTCCTTGCCGGTAATGATCTGGGTGGCGGAATCCGCCGCCTCGCTTTGCAGTGCGTCAAAGGTGCTCGCCAGAAAGGCCGGCACTGTCCAGGACAGCGCGCTGCCGAGCATGGTCGTCCGCAAAAATTCCCGGCGCGTTTGGAGCGTGATTTCGTTTTTCATAACAGCCTCATGTGACTTGATATTGCGGCGTGGCCATGACCAGCCGGACGGCCGTGAGCACATCGGCATCATTTAATTGCGCTTTGGAATCGAGAAAGTCGTTCAGCGCCTTTTCCTGGCCGTCTTTGAGCGGCAATTGCAACAGCCGGTGTTCCAGGGAAGCTACCAGCTGGTCCTTGCTGGCACGTTCCTCCGGTGTGAGAATTTTTTCCACGTTCACACCGCCGATATGCAGGCGTTGGACGGCCTTTTCAATTTTCTGGCCGCCCGGCCCGCCGGGTTTGCGCGCGAAATCGGAAGCGGTCAGCGAAGGGAAGGTGCCCTGCACCAGGGTGGCCGCGTCATTGTAGCGATCCAGCAGCGAGTTCGTCGTGATCCAGGTGATGCCGCCGTCCCAGCCCTTGACGTTGGGTGGCGCGAATAAATCCTGGCCGAGGCTGCGCGTCATGCCCCAACTGATTGGCGCCGGGGGCAAATCGCACTCGAGCATTCGCACGCTGCTGACCAGCCATTGCACCGGGCTTTTGACCTGGTTGCGCATGATGGAAGCGTCGTAAAATTCCCCGCTGCGGAACATGATGCGCAGGAACGGCTTGAAGTTGTTTTCGTTCCCGCGCAAAACGGCGGCGAGCGCAATGTTCAATTCATCCGATGGATATTGTCCCGCGAAATAATTCCAAAGCTTGGCGGTGATGAAACGCGCCGCCTGCGGTTGCGCGACAATCTGGGCGATGACGTCGTCACCGTCGAGATTGCCGGTGCGTCCGAGAAAGGTCTTGACCCCGTTGTCATGAAAAAACGGGCGATAAATGAATTTTTCGTTCGGACGGTCCAGCGACCAGCCGGTCAGCGCCCGCGCGGCTTCCGTGACATCCTTCTCGGTGTAATGACCCTCCCCGAGCGAAAAAAGCTCCATGACTTCACGCGCAAAGTTTTCATTGGGATGCTCCTTCCGGCTTTGCGCCTGGTCGAGCCAGATGAGCATCGCCGGGTCCTTGCCGGCCTCGACGAGCAGTTGCTGCCAGTTGCCGGTGGCGAGCCGGCGGAACAATTCGTTCTGCCGCCACATGAAATACGGCTCATGCACCTTTTCAACGCTCGTGGCAAAATGCCCGTGCCAGAACAGGACCATTTTTTCCCGGAACGGCCGCGGCCCCTTGGCCATGCGGTTCAACCACCACCAGCGCAACTCCAGCATGCGCTCATATCGGAACTTGTTTTGTTGCTGTTGGATTTGCCGGCGCTCTTCCGGGGTTGCTTTCTGGGCGGCCTCGCGCAGGGCTTTCTCTCCTTCCGGGTCCGGTTTCGCCCAGGCCGGATCGGGCGTCGAATCGGGAATCAGTTCGTAGTCCAGCAACAGCGAGATGGCCCGGTCCGGACCGAGATCGGCCAGTTTTTGATTCGCCGCGGGCGACCCGCCAAATCCGGCCCGGTTCAACAAATGCGCCGCCGTCTCAAAGCTCCAACGACTCGTTGAGAGTGGCTTTAGCATACTTACTGATAGACGTAAGTAGGACTAAAAAAGTTTCAGGCCGTTCAAACGGCACCCAATCGGAACGCCGCGAGCGAATTGTAACGCGCCCCGGCCGGGGATAATTCGCTTTGGATTATTTCAATTTCATGCGCCGTCCATTCGCCAAATGTCCGGTCTTTGAGCGCTTGCGCCCGGGCGGCCAGGTTCCCGGCATCGGATGGTTTTGGATTTTTCAAGCGTCCCAACGTGACATGTCCCATGAAATTCTTCTCACCCGGTTCCCGACTGAACGGGCCGACGGCGGTTTCAATCTGTCTCTGCAAATCCCCCAGGCGCCCTTCCCGGTCGTTGATTCCCACCCAGATGACCCGGGGCGAACGGGGGTTGGGAAAAAAACCGACGCCCTCGGCGCGCAAGGACAAGGGCCGGGCATTCCGGCAAACGGCGCCAGCCGATTTCTTCAAGTCTTCGACGCCATCCGCTGGAACATCGCCCAGGAACCGGAGCGTGAGATGAAATTGATCCGACCGGGCCCAGCGGGCCACGTCGCGCGGCACGAGCGGCTGCAATTCCTGCTGGACGCGGATGATTTCATCCCGAACCGGTTCCGGGATGGAAATCGCCACAAACAGCCGGAGATGGCCGGTTGGACTGTCGCTTGCCATGATTCCGCCAATCTGTTGCCCGTATCGTCGGAATTCAAGACCGGATTGCGACCCCTTGGAGCGCCGGCGCTCCCAGGACAACGACGGACCGTTTTTGATTCGACACTCAACCCTCAACTTTCAACACTCACCCCATGTCATTGCCCGCTGATTATCACATGCACACGCCGCTTTGCCGGCACGCGACCGGCGAACCGGGAGATTACGCCGTGCGCGCAGCAGCCATTGGCCTGACGGAGATCGGTTTCTCCGACCACTCGCCCATGCCGCGCGATGATTTCGACAACTGGCGGATGTACGCCAATCAACTGGATGAATACGTCGAAAAGGTCCGCCGGGTTCAAAAGGATTTTCCGGACCTGACCATCCGCCTCGCGCTGGAGGTGGATTATCTGCCCGGATACGAGGACTGGATTCGCGGACTCGCCGCGCGGCATCCGTGGGATTATTTCATCGGTTCGGTGCATTATGTCTCCGATTCCTGGGCCATAGACGACCCGCAGAAATTGTCCGAGTGGGAACACCGCAACGCCGACGAAGTCTGGACCGCCTACTTCGACCGATTGACGATGGCCGCCGAAACCGGCTTTTTCGAAATCATCGGCCACGTTGACCTGCCGAAAAAATTCGGGCATCTCCCGCCATCTGATTGCACATCGCTTTACGAAAAATTCCTGAATGCGGCAAAGAAACACAATTGCGCCATCGAACTCAACACCGCCGGGTTGCGGAAGGATTGCCGGGAAATTTACCCAAGCCGCCAAATTCTTGAGCTCGCGTTTCAAAAAGGCGTGCCGATAACGTTTGGCTCGGACGCCCACGCGCCGAAGGAAGTGGGAATAAATTTTGCCGAAGCCATGCAGCTCGCATGCTCTGTCGGCTACCAGGAAAGCTGCCGGTTCGCACAGCGAAAACGTCAAACGGTTAAATTTTGATTCCAGACCTTCCAGGTTATGCTCACGGCCAAACTGACAAAAAACCAGCTCTCAGCCCTCATCTGCCTGGCGCTTGCCCTTGTCACAACCGCGCTCTACTGGCCGATTACTCATCACAATTTTGTCAACTTCGATGACGACGATTACATTACCAACAATTCCCACGTTCAGGCCGGGCTGACCTGGGCCGGGGTGATCTGGGCTTTCCAAAGCGGAGCCGCTGCCAACTGGCATCCGTTGACATGGCTTTCGCACATGCTGGATTGCCAGTTGTATGGTTTGAATCCCGGCGGCCATCACTCGACCAATCTGCTTTTTCACGTCGCCAACACTTTGCTGCTGTTCCTTTTGTTGAGGCAACTCACCGGAGCTTTGTGGCGGAGCGCTTTCGTGGCGGCCTTGTTCGCCTGGCATCCATTGCACGTCGAATCGGTGGCGTGGGCGGCTGAACGCAAGGATGTGTTGAGCGCGTTCTTCTGGATGCTCGCGCTGATGGCGTACACGCGCTACGCGCAAAAGCGGTCGAGGGTCGAGGGTCGAGGGTCGAGGGAAAACTCCGCCGTTCCGGCCCTCGACTCTCGACTCTGGACCCTTGACTATGGTTTGGCGCTGCTGTTCTTCGCTTGTGGATTGATGTCCAAGCCGATGGTGGTGACGTTGCCTTTCGTTTTGCTGCTGCTTGATTTCTGGCCGCTGAACCGGTTCTCCAGTTTCCAGTTCCAGATTTCAAGTTCTGAAGAACCCTCAACCCTCAACCACCAACCTTCAACTGAATCAGCCTTCCGGCTGATTTATGAAAAACTGCCTTTCTTCGCGCTCACACTGGCGGCAAGCGTTGTGACGTATTTTGTGCAAACTTCGGGCCGGACGCTTTGGTTGCCGGCTGAACGGCCTTTTTCGTCCCGTGTGGCAAACGCTTTGTGGGCCTACGAGCGTTACATCTCCAAAACATTTTGGCCGGCGGATCTCTCAATTTTTTACCCGTATCCGCATCATTGGCCGGCCGGCCTGGTGATCGGCGCGGCATTGCTGTTGGCCATCTGGTCTGGTTTGCTCATCTGGCGCGCGCGCCAAAATCCCTGTTTGTTCGTCGGCTGGTTCTGGTTTTTGGGAACGCTCATCCCCACCATCGGCCTGGTGCAGGTCGGCTCGCAATCCATGGCCGACCGTTACATGTATATTCCCAGCGTCGGCCTGTTCATTCTGGTTGTGTGGGGCTTTAACGATTTTTTGAACTGGCGTCCCCACTGGCGGCGAATTACGACGTTTGCCGGGGGCGTGGCGCTGGCGGGTTGTTTGGTTGGCACTGAGATTCAACTGAGTTACTGGCAGAACAGCATAAAACTCTTCCGGCATGCCATTGAAGTGACAACAGATAATTTCGTCGCCTACACCTGCCTGGGCGAAACCCTCAATGACTTGGGCCTGAAAAAGGAGGCCATGATGCTTTGCGCTGAAGCGGCGCGAATTGCGCCTAACAGCCCGGTGGCACAATATAATTTCGGCATGGCTTTGTTGCAGAACAACAGGCTGGACGAAGCTCTGGCACATCTTGACGCCGCCGCGCGGCTCGCTCCTCACAATTCCGAGGTACAATACAACTTTGGCCTGTTTTTGTTGCGGCACAACAAACCGGATGAGGCCGCGAGTCATTTCGCCGCCACCCTCGTTGAAAGGCCGGACTTCGCGGAGGCGCATTGCCACCTTGCGCAGGCTTTGTCCCAACAACACAAATTTAAGGAAGCCATTTTTCATTACCGCGAGGCGTTGCGTCTCAAGCCGGGATTCCCCGAAGCGAAGGCCGCGCTCGACCAAATTCTTTCCACCAATCCAAATCTGAAAGCCGAACCTTGAACCGCTCGACACCGCCGGTTGATTTTGGAAGACTCTCGCCCCGTGAAACAATCAATCGTTACTTTGGACATGGAAGGCGTGTTGACGCCGGAAATCTGGATTGCTGTCGCCGAAAAGACCGGCATCCCGGAATTGCGCCGCACCACGCGCGACGAGCTGGATTATGACAAGCTCATGCTGGGGCGGCTTGCCATTCTCGACCAGCACGGCCTGAAACTTTCCGACATCCAGCAGGTCATCGGCACGCTGCGGCCGCTGCCCGGCGGCAAGGAATTCCTGGATGAACTGCGTTCGTTCGTGCAGGTCATCATTCTCTCCGACACGTTCGAGCAGTTCGCCTCTCCCCTGCTCCGCCAGCTCGGCTGGCCGGTGCTCCTGTGTCACCGGCTCGTCGTCGAGAACGACCGCATCGTGGATTACCACTTGCGCATCCGGGAGCAGAAACGCGAAGCCGCGGCCGCCTTCAAACGGATGAATTACCACGTCATCTCCGCCGGCGATTCGTTCAACGACACCGCCATGCTCGTCGAGGCGCAAGTGGGCATTCTCTTCCGCGCGCCGGACGCGGTGAAACAGCAATTCCCGCAATTTGAGGCCGTCGAAACCTACGCCGATTTGATGAAGCTGATCAAGGCGGCGATGGCGTAACGTGCTTCCGGCATCCTGC
>PMOA01000002.1 GCA_003161635.1 Limisphaerales bacterium | reverse complement strand
AACAGCGTCACCAGCATCGGGGTCGATGCGTTCGCTTCCTGCTACGGCCTGACGGCAATCACGGTGGATGCGCTCAATTCCGTATATAGCAGTGTGGCTGGGGTTTTGTTCGACAAAAGCCATACCACGCTCATCCAATGTCCGGGGGGCAAAGCCGGAAGCTACACAGTTCCCAACAGCGTCACCAGCATTGGGAACGGGGCGTTCTCTTTCTGCTACCAGCCTGACCAGCGTCACGATCCCCAACAGCGTCACCAACATCGGGGACTATGCGTTCTCTAGTCTGCACCAGCCTGAAAGCAGTCTGTTTCCAAGGTAATGCCCCCGGCGCTGGTTCTGATTCGTCTGTGTTCTCCGGTGACAATAATGCAACCATTTATTATTTGGCTGGAACCACCGGCTGGCATACGCCGTTTGATGGTCGCCCGGCTTTTCTGTGGAATCCGAATGCGCAAAGCAGCGGCACCATGTTTGGCGTGCGGACAAACCGGTTTGGGTTCACCATCACCGGCAGCAGCAACCTGGTCATCGTGGTGGAAGCCTGCACGAGTCTTTTCAATCCGGTGTGGCAGCCATTGCAAACCAACACGCTCAACACTTTCATCGGCACCAACGGCACGTCCTATTTCAGCGATCCTAAGTGGACAAATTATCCCGGTCGTTTCTACCGCCTCCGCTCGCCATAAGGTTGAGACTGAATTACACACGTTATCTGACCGTATTCGTACTGAAAACAATCAGAGGATAGATACGTCTGCGAATGGTTCCAACCCGGTCAAAAAAACCTTCAACGAAACCTTCAACGATTTCTTCAATACCCGGAACGATTCGCGCAGGAGGCTCTGGGCCACAACAGCAAAGCCGTTCATCGGGCCTATGCCAAACGGGCGTTGATGAAAATTCCATCGCTGGAGGAATACGAACGAGAGGCAGCATTAAATGTAAAATCTACAATTTGATTGCATTTTGATCATGCAATGCAATTCTTACACGATGAATGTCTTAAAAGATTCGCTGGCTCCCGTTGCTCTATTTTGCCTTTTAACGATTGGAACATGTACACAAGCGACAGCGGATGACAGCCAGTTATTCGCTTTCAAGTTTCAAACTAATCAACCGCTGGTCTACGCCGTCTCGTTAAAATTTAGAACGGTCACAGACAGCAATATCGGTGGCAAAAACTCGCTGGTAAGCAACACCCGAGAAATCCGTTATAAAGTGCAACTGACTGGTTATAAAAAAAATCCAGATGGCACCACGTTGGTGTATTTCAAGCCGTACGACTTCGCGGAGGACATGGACAATGTTGGTTTGAGCCATGTTGTTACCCAAATCCGAGGTTTGAAAATCAAAAGCCAGCAAAACGGTATCGTCATCATTGACACAGAAAATAATGTGGGCATGGGACAGGCAAATACGAGCAAAATCAGTGTTTATCCTAACTTGTTGAGTGGCTATTTTAACTTCGACCCAACGGGCAGAACCTTGAAATTTGAAGGAGACCTTCCTTTCATTGATTATTGGACCGATATGTTAAAAGTGCGGATCGGATTTTTCTGGATATTCTTTCCAGACCATCCAGTCGGCATCCAGGAAGCATGGACAGAAAATATTTCTATGATTCACAGCGGAGGCGTAGCCCTGGACAACCCGCCAACGTTCACGAATACGTTTACGCGGGGACTGAATCTGACGACCAACGGAAATCCAATAGCGACCTTTGACATGACGAGCGCGGATCACTTGAAAAATATCAGTGGCTACAGCGATCAAAACGGGCAGAAATCCAGGTTAAACATTTCACAATATGACCACAATCTGTTCGGAACGTATCACTTCGACCAGAAACGTGGAGTTTTGCTGGATGCCAACACAACCGAAACGGCCGACATCTCCATCGACATGCTGGTGCAGGGGAATTCAGCGACCAGTCATATGAATAGTAAAATGGAAACCCAAATAAACTTGATTACCGAGCCTATCGAGACACCCCAAAAATAAGCGCAATCAACGCATTTTGTGCCACGGTTACGGGTGTCTGGAGTTTTGCCAGATACAAGAATTATACCTTCACCGTCAGCGGCTTTCGAACTGGTAAGCTATTACCGTTAATCAAACCGTTTCGCTTCGCAGCATTTTTATTTTGCCAATGCTGGTTCAACGCATTTGTGACTTTTGCTATTCAATGGCGCATCCCGCGCTGCCGGTTCCGCGGCTGGAAAACCCGATCAACATTTTTTTAGGGGTTTGCCGAGGCGTTGGATTGCCTCGTTCAGTTGACGGTCAATGGTGATGAGCCAGGCCATAATCTCGACCGCTCGGCCGGGCGGAAATTGTTTCGTTTCGCGGGCGATGAAACATAAATGCCTGGCCAGCCGGGCCAATTCGCGCACTGCCTCCCAGCGTGACTCTTTGTCCCCGCAGCTACCGTTATGCGTGGGCGGAACGGGCCAAGACCGTCGGCTACCCGGAACGGTTTGCGCAGGAAGCTTTGGGCCACAACAGCAACGCGGTGCATCGCGCTTACGCGAAACGTGCCTTGATGAAAATCCCGTCACTGGAAGATTACGAACAACGGGCCACCGCAAAGGTCAAACCGGCAACATGAACGCTGCTATGGTTTATTTTTTGAAAGTAGCTGTGCAGCCTATTCTCTTATTAGGCCACTGTTGCATAACTCTACATGCCACCTTGATGCCATGTCCTGCCTTTAATTACTTTTGTCCTCACGTTGTTGGTATCATACAAAAGGTAATATTCTTTATAATACCGCAACCCCGGTTCCAGTACTATCCTTACCGCATGTCGGCCGGTTCCGTCTTCGTAAAAATTAACTTCAGAAAAAAAGAAATCATGATCTCTCGGCCAGACTGTATGTGCATATGCTTGGTAATCATCCAAAATTGCCTTGTCATGCTGAGAGTCGGTGTCTCCGTCGAGATACCAACCCACTAACGGCTTGGTTGTGTTTTCTTTCCCGTGACCACCGTGTTGCCGCAGGAATGCCGCAATGTCTTTGTTATCAAAGGCAAACTGTAAAGGTGTGTTGCCGCTGTTGTCCTTGGCGTTGACATTAGCGTTACTAGCCAGCAGCAATTCTACTACGGCTTTTTGGCCTTTTCTCGCCGCCCAGTGTAAAGGCGTGCCGCCGCTGTTGTCTCTGGCATTAACATCTGCGTTGCTGGCAAGCAACAACTCTGACACATCTTTTTGTCCACGAAATGCCGCCCAGTGCAAAGGTGTGCCGCCGCCGCAGGTAGTGTCCCTGGCATTGACATCCGCTTTATTGGCTAATAGCCATTTCGCCTCATTTGTTCCCGTTGCGTAACCCAAGGGAGTAAAGCCATTATTGTCTTTGGTATTTACATCAGCCTTATAGGCCAGGAACAGTTGCATCAATTCAAGATTGTGATTGTTCATGGCCCAGCGTAACGGTGAATAGCCAAACGTTCTATCTTTGAACTCGACGTTAGCATTACTTTGCAAGAGCAATTCCGCCATTTCCTTGTCGCGATCAAACACAGCGAACATCAATGGTGTCCTACCCCATCCGTCTGTAGCATCAACATTAGATTTGTTGGTCAGCAGCAATTCCGCCACTTCCTTATGGCTAAATCGCACTGCCCAGTGCAAAGGCGTAAAACCTGCGTCTGAATTATTGGAGAAAACCAGATTAGGATTGCTTTTGAGCAACGCCCTGACCTTTTCCAAATCGCCACTCTTGGCTGCATCAAAAATGTCGCCACCTAAAGCGAGGTTTCTCCAAACCAGCGCGACCAGTATAACCGTCACAAACTTTAGATTCATTCGGGATGGGTGATGTGCATGTTGAAAATAAGCATTTTCTTTTGAGCATGCGCGAGTGGCCTAACGTCCAGAGCTCAGGCACGCGGAACCAACCAGCGTGAACCGCGAAGCGGAACTGAGAGCGCCATCCCGCGTTGCCTGCAGCGATTTGTTAGGCATCATGGGATAATTTTTTGCCATATCGT
>PMOA01000148.1:25775-93546 GCA_003161635.1 Limisphaerales bacterium | reverse complement strand
CAGCGTGCGTGACCTGTTGGCCAAATACCATAGGCACAACTTCTCGATCTTCCTTCAGCAGATCGCTGGCAAATGGTGCGAGTTTGGCTGCTACGAATACACAGGGAGGAACTTCGATGGTGACCATGGCCAGGCTGGCCAAGGAACCGCGCAACATCGGGTTCAAAAGTGTGAGATCCCATGCAGATCCCGCTTCCAGGCGCGAAGGGCTGGACCGAAATGGAGCGGATTTATTTCAACTCGTGAGCACCACCGCATCGAAATCCGACGGTATCATGCCAAACCAGGACGTTTTGCCCGAGCATTGGGCAGGCTGAACATCAAGACCAGTATGCGTATCGATTCCCACCAGCATTTCTGGCAGTACAACCCGGCCCACCAGGTTTGGATGACCGACCAAATGTCGGTGCTGCGACGCGATTACTTGCCGGACAAGCTCAAGCCGCTGCTGGAAGCGGTCGGGTTCGATGGTAGCGTCGCCGTGCAGTCGCGGCAGATGCTCGAAGAAACTGAATGGCTTCTCCAACTGTCCGACCGCTTCGATTTTATCAAGGGCGTAGTCGGATGGGTCGATCTGCGGTCGCCGGAAGTGCGCACGCAATTGGCCAGGTATGCAGCCCACCCAAAACTTCGCGGCGTGCGCCATGTCGTTCACGATGAACCAGACGATCAGTTCATGCTTCGGCCCGATTTCCAGCGCGGGATTGGCCAGCTTCGTGAATTTAATCTCACTTACGACTTGCTGCTCTTTCCCAAGCACCTGCCAGTAGCGGTCAAACTGGTGGAAGCATTTCCCCATCAGCCATTCGTGCTCGACCACATCGCCAAGCCGCCAATCAAGGAGCGGCAGATTTCGCCCTGGAAAGAAGACCTGGAGGCGCTGGCTCGTTTCGAAAACGTTGGGTGCAAGCTTTCGGGTCTCGTGACCGAAGCCCGCTGGGGCCGATGGCAGCCTGAAGATTTCCGCCGTTACCTGGATATCGTCATCGCCGCTTTTGGGACTGACCGCGTTATGGTCGGGTCTGACTGGCCGGTCTGCACACTGTCCAGCGATTATTCATCAGTGATGCGCATCGTCATCGACTACGTTCAGCAGTTTCCAGCCAGAGCCCGCGAGAACATCCTCGGCAGTAACTGCGTTCGGTTTTACGGAATCAACGCTGCCAGCAGTAAACATAACACATGAGCAAGACCATGTTGGCCCAAGCTGTTTCGTACGCGATTGTTTTGCTGGCTGGGATGCTGTCTCTCGGAAGTGGTTACGCAGCGGACGGCGGGCTGGTGGCCTGGTGGAAATTCGATGAAGACCAAGGCAACTCTGCGATCGATAGCGTCACCGGGCTCAAGGATGCCCTCAGCGGCAATTTCCGTTACGTGGAGGGCGTGCGCGGGAAATGCATCCAGATGGATGGGTACACCACCGGCATTCTCCGCAAGGCCACCGACGTTCCGCGCTTGACGGATGCGCTTACCGTCGAAGCCTGGCTTGCGCCGCAAACGTATCCCTGGAACTGGACTCCCATAGTGAATCAGGGCGGGGAAATCATCCCGCCGAAGAGCACACCACCGTCGAAAGTCGATCTGACCAGGCTGGAAACCGGATTAATAGGCGCTCAGTTTGGGGACCCCAAGTTGACCAGGCCGCTCGGCAAACTCGAATTGCAGAATACAGATTCTGACTGGACCGGCGACATGAATGACTGGTCGGCGCGCTGGCGTGGGTATCTCACAACTCCCGAGACCGGAGAAGTGACCTTTGAAGCTGAAGCGGACTTGGGCGTTCGCCTCACAATAAACAAGTTGCCGGTGATTGATGGTCTTGGTCGAGACAAGGTCCGTAGCGGAAAGCTCACCATGGTCAAAGGCGAGAAATATCCGGTGGTGTTGGAATATGCTCACGATGGGGGCTCGTCCTACTTGCGGCTTTATTGGAGTTGGGCCGGTCAGCCGAGGACGGTGATTCCGATTTCGGACCTTGGTTATAGCCCGCAAGATGAGAAGGCGGCTCGTGAGGACGTCGTGCCACCCAGGCCGCCGGAGCAGCAGCGTAAGCCGCGCGTTTTCTTCGGCCTGGATGCCTTTGGCCATTTGGCCCTGAAACTGGAGCTCGACGGGAAACTGCAAGAATGCGTATCCACGGAGGTATTGCCGCTGCTTAGGTGGACACATGTCGCGGGTACGTTCGAGCGGGGGCACGGCCTGGCTCTGTACATTAACGGAAAGCCAGCGGGTGCGCTGGCGGTAAAAGGCCGGCTCACACCTGTATTGGGAGGCGACCTGCTGCTGGGAAAAAACATCCAGAGAATGGGCGCGTTCAACTCCGAAGGAAAGGCTAGCGCCGAATGGCCATCTGAGATGGTGTTTGATGGCCTGATGGATGAAGTGAAGATTTACGATTACCAATTACCAGCCGAGTCGATTGCCCGGAACTATGCCACCACGCGGCCCACCCAGGAGCAACCGCTGCACTGGCAAGCAATGCCGGCAGGACCGAAGGACCTTCCGGCGCGTTTTGCCGCGGTTTATTGCCGGCTGCGCTACGATGACCTGTGGGAAGATCCCTGGCGTGTGAGTGACACAGCCGACATCTTGGTTCACTTCGATGAGTCGCCCGTGCGGTTCATTTTCTGGCGCGGCACAGGCTACGGTGGGGTGTGGGTGACCGAGAATGGCCGGTGGATGGCCGACCAGAGCCTGGAGCGCGCTGGGCCAGGTAAGTCTCCGTTGGGTTGCTGCGAGCACATGTCCGACAAACAAACCCGTTACTCGCGCGTCAGCATCGTCGAGAATAATGATGCGCGGATTGTCCTCTATTGGCATTACGCCATCTGCGACATCGCTTATGACATCTTTGCAGCAAAATCGCCAGCCGACTGGGGTGAGTGGGCCGACGAATACTATGTAATCTATCCGGATGCGGTTTCCGTGCGTCACCAGAAGTTGTGGACTGATTACCTGAGCCACGAATGGCAGGAGACGATTTTCCTGAATCAGCCAGGCACCAGGCCCGAAGACAACGTCGAACTGAATGCCATGACCTTCGCCAACATGGACGGCGAGAGCAAGACCTACTCCTGGGCCACACCCCCGCCAGCTTCGAAGCCCCCTTTCCCCGAGCCGAAAAACATCACCATCCAGATGGTCAATCTCAAGTCAAAGTACAAACCATTTATCATCCACGAACCGGGTGCCGTCATCAAACCGTTCGCAGCCGCGATTCGGGCTGATTTCTCGCATTTTCCATGGTGGAACCATTGGCCGGTCGCTCAGTTGCCCAATGACGGTCGGCTCGCCGTCGCGCCAGATCGGCCGTCGCATTCCTCCCTTAGCCAATCCAACAAAAGCGTCCCAGATACCAAAGAGAAGTTGAGGGCGATTCACAAGACCGGGGACAACACCTACGAAGTCGTGACGCTAATCGGGATGACGGAACAACCCGTTGCCAGCCTGACGACGCTAGCCCGCTCCTGGAACAACCCGCCGAAGCTCACTCTTCTTGGCGAAGGCTGGACCGGCGGCGAATATGACAAGTACCAGCGGGCTTTCGTCCTGGAAGCCAAAGACGCCGGGAAACCCGGCACCGTGCAATTTACCCTGCAAGCCAGCGAAGCATCTCCAGCGTGTAATCCAGCCTTTGTGGTCCGAAATTGGGGCGAGTCCGACGCGGAGGTGCAACTCGATGGCCAATTAAAAGTGCTTGGAAAGGACCTTCGCCTTGGCCACGAGCACAGGCTGGAGGGCAGCGATTTGATTGTTTGGATCAAACTTCAGGCAACCAAGCCTTTAACCATAACCATGAAGCCGGCTACAGAGTAGAAATGCCCATGAATTCGGAAATAACTAGAACCTCGAACGTGAGCACTCCTCCAGGAGTCCTCTGGAGTCTCGCATTGTTCCTGGACCTTCTTCTGACTGCACTGATCTTGATAGAGCCGACTGTTCGGGGGGCTGAATCCACGAGTGCAGTCAAGCCGGCGGCTTCCAGCCAGCTGCGCCTACCTTGTGGCCCGCCAGGCCCAGGCCGATTCGGCGCCTATTGGACCAAGCTGAGTTATGAGCCGAGCTGGGATAAGCCGTGGCGCATTGGCGACTATGCCGACGTCGTCATTCGCTTCGATCAGTTCGAGCACCGCTTCGTGTTCTGGCGTGGCACCAGTTACGTTCCCTGTTGGGCAACTCCTGAAGGCCCCTGGTTCAGCAACGAGTATTTCGAGCGACCGGGCGGGAAAGTTAGTCGCACCACCAGCATGGTCGAGCCCATGTCGGACAAAAAGACCCGTTATTCTCATGTGCGCGTCATCGAGAACACCGAGGCGCGTGTGGTCATACAGTGGCGTTATGCCCCCACCGACCTGGAGTACACCTTGGCCTTTGTGGACGAGCAGACAGGTTGGGGAGACTGGGCAGACGAGTTCTACACCATTTATCCGGATTCGGTTGGGGTGCGCAAGGCAACACTTTATACCTCCGCGCTCAATGAATGGATCGAGTATCAGGAGAGCATCGTGGTTAACCAGCCGGGCGCGGGGCCTGAGGACAGTCTGAACCTCACTGCACTGACTTTGGCCAATCTCAAGGGCGAGAGCAAAGATTATACCTGGACCGAGAGGGACAGCCCCGACTTGTCCAAGCCGCCTGAGGACACGTGTATCCAGCTCGTGAATCTGAAATCCAAATTCAAGCCGTTTACCATCTTTAACCCTGAGGGGGCGACGGTCAGCTCCTACGGAGGCCATGCCCCCGGTTCGCACTTCAACTTTTGGAATCATTGGCCCGTGGCGCAGGAGAAGTCGGATACCAGTGTGGCGAAGTCCGCCGACCGGCCTTCGCACACCTCCCTGTCGCATCTGAAATGGAAACCCTACGCGCAAGACGAGAAATCGCAGACCTGGATTCATCTGCACGGGATGACGGACCAACCCGCTGCCAAGCTAGGCATGCTGGGCAAATCTTGGCTCTTCCCGCCCGACCTGAAGGTCAGCCGAGGCGGGTTCAGCAGCCAGGGCTACGACCCCACGCAACGCGCCTACCTCCTGCAGAACGAACAACCCGGCCAACCCTCCACCTTAGAAATTGAACTGACTGCCAGCCCGGAACAACCGGTCGTTAACCTCTGCCTGGTCATCCGTAACTGGGGACCAGCCGCCGCCAAACTCAAGCTCAATGGCCAGAGTTTGCCGCGAGGAAAAGATTTCCGGTTCGGCTACCGCGACAGTCTGGAAGGCCGGGATTTGATTGTGTGGATCAGAGCCGAAGCGACCAGCGCTCTGAGGCTGACTCTTTCGCCGGTTACAAACAAGGTTCAAACTGGTTTCAACTGAGGCCTGCATGAGGGAACAATAGAAAAAGTTAAAAAAGCATTGTGCGAGGGCCTGCCACCGGTTTCCGAGGCGTGGCTGAACAAAGAGTAACTTCCAAATCGAATTATGAACATCATTAACCTGTTGCAGCCCAAGCGGATCGTTTTTGGGAACGGATGCGCGCTAGAGTTCGCTGATTATCTCGTCAAAGAAGGGTTGCGGCGCATCTTGGTTGTGACCAGTTCATTCGTGCTAGGCAGCATCAGGCCTTTCAGGCGGAGCTTAGAAGCTGGAGGTGCGGCGGTGACTATCTACAGCGACATAAACACGGAGCCCACGATCAGGATGTTTCAAGAGGTGTTGACTGTGGCTAAATCTATGGAGCCAGACGCCGTCATCGGTTTCGGTGGCGGCAGTGCGATGGATGTCGCCAAGCTGGTAGCAGCCTTGGTGCGGAACGAGCAACGAGTTCAGGACGTATTCGGGATCAACCTGCTAGCCGCGCGGAAAACATTTCTCGCCTGCTTGCCGACGACCTCAGGGACGGGCAGTGAGGTGTCCCCGAACGCGATTTTGCTGGATGAACAAGATCAGCTCAAAAAAGGCGTGGTTAGCCCGCACTTGGTGCCAGATGCGGCCTGCGTGGATCCATTGCTAACGCTATCGGTGCCGCCGGCGGTGACGGCGGCGACGGGACTGGATGCTCTGGTACATTGCATTGAGGCTTATGCGAACAAGTTCGCGCATCCGGTGGTAGATCTGTACGCGTTGAAGGGCATTCGACTGATCGGGGCGAACCTTGAACGCGCAGTCAGAGACGGGAAGGATGTTGAAGCCCGTGCGAACATGGCGTTGGGGAGTCTTTTCGGTGGGCTTTGCCTGGGGCCGGTCAACACCGCGGCGGTGCATGCCCTGGCCTATCCTTTGGGCGGAGAATTCCATGTAGCTCATGGTGTGTCCACTGCGGTGCTGCTACCGCACGTGATACGCTTTAGCTTGTCTGCGGCTGTGGAGCGTTATGCTACGATCGCAGTGGCCTTGGGGATCGAGCAGGGGACGCCGCCGATGGAAACGGCTCTGAAGGGAGTGGAGCGGCTTGTGGGACTATCTCGTCAGTGCGGAGTGCCACAGAGTTTGTCTGAATTAGGGATTCCGAGGGACGCGATTCCCAGGTTGGCCAAAGGGGCGATGACGGTGACACGATTGCTGAGGAATAATCCTCGCGAGGTGACCGAAGGAGATGCGGTTGACATTTACCGGACGACCTATTGATCTATGAATACAAGCAATAGGCAATATCGTGGTGTTGTGGTGCCAATGGTGACTCCGGTCACGGCAAGAGGTTGCTTGGATGAAAGTGCCGCTTGCCGCGTGATTGAATTTCTTTTGCAGGGGGGCGTGGAGGGAGTGTTCGTGTTGGGCACGACGGGAGAGGCGGCTTCAGTCCCGCGAGCAGACCGGCTGCGGGTGGTGGATCTCACCTTGAAACAGGTCAATGGCCGAGCATTGGTGTACGCAGGGGTTAACGACAACTGCCTGGCGGATGCGGTCGAGGCGGGCAACCAATATTTGCGCGCCGGCATTGATGCTGTGGTGACGCTGCCTCCGTCGTATTTCCCCATTCAGCCGAAGGAAATGTTCGGTTATTTCGAGAAACTGCTCGACCAGATGCAAGGTCCGGTAATCCTCTACAATATCCCTTCTACGACGCACGTATCGATTCCCATCGATGTATTGGAGAAACTGGCGGGACATCCACGCTTGGCGGGGGTGAAGGACTCGGAGAACAATGCAGCGCGGCTGGAGGAACTCGTTAACAAGCTACGCGACAGAGATAATTTCTCCATCTTTATTGGCGTTGGAGCGCTGATGGCAAAGATGCTATTGTTGGGGGCGGATGGAATTGTGCCGAGCGTTGGCAACCTGGTTCCCGATCTATGCCATCAGCTTTATGAAAGCGCACGCGCGGGTGACCGGGCCAGGGTTGCAGACATGGAAAAGAAGCTGATAGAGACAGCCATGCTCTACCAGCACGGCCGCACCTTGGGTCAATCGCTCGGTGCGCTCAAGGCAGCGATGAACTTTCGCAGACTTTGCGAGCCTACAGTCCTGCCGCCGCTGCTCACTTTGAATGAGAACGAGCGGGAAAGCATCCGACAGGAGATGGTCCGGCTGGGAATATTGGAGTAAAATCTCAATGAAAGAGCGACTCGGGATTGGTATCACGATGGGAGACCCTGCGGGCATTGGGCCCGAGCTCTGCTTGCGAGCGCTGCAAGAGCCAGTGGTGTTGAAGCAATGTACGCCAATAGTGTTTGGCGATGCCGGCGTTCTGCGGCGGGTGGCCGAAGCTGCCAAACTTTCTTTTTCCGCGAGTGTGGTAAAGCTGGCGGACTGGGAAAAGAACCCCCCAGCGGAGGAGCCGATAGTCGTGGATTGTGGAGCGATCGAGTCCGGATCCGTTCTTCCGGGAATGATTTCCGCTGAGTGCGGAGGCGCCTCGTTCAATTACATCAAGGCGTCCATCGGAGCGGCGGTAGCAAATCGGATTTCCGGCGTGGTGACGGCTCCGGTGCATAAAGAGGCGTTGCGGTTGGCCGACGTGCCCTACCCCGGCCACACTGAGATTTTTGCAGCACTCACAGGGGCCGACCGCGTGTGCATGATGCTGACCTCCGAAGCCCTCACGGTGAGCATGGTGACGACGCACATTGGTTATGCCTCTGTGCCAAAGAAGATTTCGCCTCAGCGAGTTCAGGATGTGATTGAGCTTACGGATGAGGCGATGAAGTGGCTCAAGAGCCGCACGCCGAGGCTCGGGATTTGCGGGCTGAACCCGCACGCTGGCGAACATGGCTTATTTGGCGAGCGGGAGGAGGAAAACCTCATCACGCCGGCCATTGAACGAGCGCGTGCGGAAGGGATTCAAATCGAAGGGCCGCTGCCGCCAGACGCCGCGTTCGTTCCGCATCAGCGGGAGAAGTTTGACGCCATCGTCTGCCTGTATCATGACCAGGGACATATTCCATTCAAGATGCTCGCGTTCGACACGGGTGTGAACATCACGATTGGCCTGCCGATCATTCGGACCTCGGTGGATCATGGCACGGCTTTCGATATAGCCTGGAAAGGCAACGCTGATCCGCAGAGCCTGTTCAAGGCCATAGACTTGGCGGTGCGGCTGGCAAAAGGGAAAGGCGGAGGCCCTCAATGTTTGGTAAATCAGAGCCGGAATTCCATTCGGGCAGCAGAGCCATGGATGTCTCGCTAAGATTATGATTGGAGTGATGGCCGATGACTTGACTGGCGCCGCTGAAGTGGGCGGAGTGGCTTGGCGTTACGGACTTAGCAGCGAGGTCCACACCGCCCCCACTCAGGTCTTCAACGCCGAAGTGGTCGCGATCGATACCGATACCCGCGGGTGTTCCGGTGACGAGGCGGCGCGGCGGGTCAAATGGGTGGCTACGCCGCTCCGAAAGCAAGGGTGGATCTACAAAAAGGTTGATTCCGTGCTGCGTGGGCCGGTGCTGGCGGAATTGGAAGCGGTGCTGGCGGCGCTACGGCTAAACCGAGCCTTGGTGGTACCGGCGAACCCCGGGTTGGGGCGGGTGATCCGGGACGGGCATTACTTCGTCGCCGGGAAGCCAATCAACGAGACGGATTTCAGGAATGATCCCCACCATCCACGCGTTTCATCGCACGTCCTCGAAATGTTGGGGCCGAGAGGATCCGAGCCGGTGTTTGTTTGCCGGCCGGATCAGGCCTTGCCGCCGCGCGGAATCGTTGTTGGCGAGGTTGGCAGCAGGGCAGATTTAGTATCCTGGGCCGCAAAGCTGGATGAGACGATTTTGCCCGTAGGAGGCGCGGAATTCTTTTCAGCCATTCTTGAAACAAACGGGCACAAGCTGCGCTCCAAGACGGTGCGATCGGACGAGGTGGATGAAGGAGACGCTCCGGCCTTCGACGCTCTAGATCCGAATCCAATCCGAATGAAAGCATCGCGAAGCTCTGAATTGTCAGTGGCCATTCAACCGGGGATGGACTCTCCGAGCAGGTCGATATTCGTGTGCGGCAGCGCTGCGAGTTCAGCAATGGGGTTTCTCAGCGAATGCCGAAAGCGCGGCCTACCCGTTCTGGGTCTGCCTCCGGACCTGATGCGAGGTGCCGGCACCGCCGAAAGGCAAGTGCGCGGTTGGGCAGAGGACGTCATCAATGCGTTGAAGCGGCATTCGCAGGTGGTCGTGGCCATCGATAAGCCGTGGGTTCAGGAGGTAGATGCGAGCCAGCGACTAGGGAAGCACCTGATCGACATGGTCATGAGGGTAATGGAACGAGAGAAGTTAAACACAATCTATGTCGAAGGCGGGGCGACAGCTGCTGCGCTGGTTCATTTGATGGGCTGGAGCCGCCTTAAGATCATGCGCGAACTGGCACCTGGAGTCGTAACGATGGGGGCTGGAGGTGACAGGAAAGTGACCTTGACGATCAAACCCGGGAGCTACACATGGCCGGTGGCGGTGTGGCAAGCACGCTAAAGGCGTGTCGAGATCGTTCGCTCTTCCGTGTGCTTTTCACCATCCTCGCTGTGCTTGGTTTTCCAATGTGCCGCAACCCAAAAAGACCGAGAACAAGTGGACGCCAGGTTTCTCAGAGGGCTCGTGATGATCGGGCGCATCGATGTAAATTGTTCCAAGGGAATAAGGATGTCATAGGAGGTGCCGTGTCACTCGCGAGGGATCGACCGATGGAACGAGGCTTCGAAAGGGAGGGAGTCTTCTGGTGCTAACTTCCGATCAGATGGAACGAAAAGCCCGAAGAAACCGAGGTAATCTCGGTTTCTTCGGGCTACAGGCCTAAGCTTTTGGCGGTGTGGCGAAGAAGGAAGTCAGGCCCAATTTCTGTAATTGTTCGTTCAGCGGCTTGGGGATTTGGGTCATCAACGTGCGCTGAGCACACTGGCCCAGCCGCAACGAGCCCAGCCGGATGGTTTGGAGGTGGCGCAAGATGCGCGGCACTTCTTCGGTCTCGCCCTTGGCACGCCATTCCTCGCCCAAACGTGCGCTCAACCAAAAAGCCAAAAAACACAGGCGCACGTGGTTGACGACCCGATCGGGCCGGCGGTGATGCACGGGGCGGACTTCCAGATAGCTCTTGAGTTCGCAGAACGCTTCCTCTACGTCCAGCAACCCTTTGTAGTGCGCCAAGACCTGCTCTCCCGTGCAGCGTTCAACTGGTTCATTGGTGTGCAGTAAATACTTGTGGGCCTTGAGCCGTTGCAGACTGCGACCCACTTGGCTGGCGAGCTTTTGCGGGTCGACTTGCTTGCGCTTGACCGCCGCCAGGCGCTGCAACTCCGCTGCGGCCTTGGCGATCCGGCTTTGGCCGACGATCCTGATCCCATTGTTGCCGTCACGGGCCACTGGTGATCACATAGCGCTGGCCCTGGTGGCTGATCTCCAGGAGCCGCGCTGAAGCCGACATGTTTTTCACACGTGTTATGGCACGCACTTGGGCTTCGAGGTCATCGGCTTTCACCGCCCCCGTCAGCGACAACTATAATTCCCCAGGCTGAGGGCGTCGCGGTAGCGGAAACGGTCTTGAATGCAGTTCCCCGAGCAACTCGGAAATGCCGGCGAAATCCGAGGCGCACATGGAAAAAATCCGGGCAAGGCAGCCGCGAACTTTGCTCCGCTTAAACTACTGCGTTCAAACTCGTCCAGCAAGCGCTCGCGCCGTTTCGCCGGCGTCTGCATCCGCCCCCAATCGTCTGTCTTGATCACCGTTTCAACGTTCTTCGTCGTATTCGTCATAGCATAATGCTACGACCTTTATGATCTGCTTCACCAGTGGTGCTTGGCGTGACGCTTACGGTCTTCTACCGCTTGCGTCATCCATAACCGTGAACTCTATTTGAACGTGGGAGGTAACCCCATCACGGTCATTAGCGTCACCAACGGGCAGCCAACAACCATCAGGGCCTGCCCTAACGCAGCCCGCGAAAGGCGGTTGGCGAGAGCCCGAAAACGGAAGTGAATACGCGGGAGAAGTGAAACGGGTCGGCGAAACCCGACTCCTCCGCCACCTGTTTCACCAGCGCGCCGGGTTGTTGCAGGCGTTCGGCGGAATAGTTCATTTTGAGCCGGAGCAGATATTGATAGGGGCTTTGGTTGTCGTAGCGCCGGAATAGGCGGCAGAGGTAAGCGTTGTTCACATGGCACTCGCCCGCAATCTGCTCCAACGTCCGCAACCGCAGGCTATGCTGTTCAATGTGGCGGCGGCATTGCTGATAGGTTGCGAAGGCGTGTGTTTCCGCGCCTTCGAGCGGCTCCCTCGCCCCTGCAATCCGCAGCGCCAGGCACTCCAGCAATTTGGCGCACAACACCGCGCTCTCGCGGCGCACCTGCAATCCGGCTTGAATGAGTTCGTCAAAGAGCGGTTGCAACGCGTTCGCGGGAAAAACTTCAGAAGCGCGGCCGGGCGACAGGCCGCAGGGACGCAGCAGATTCGTTGCTTGCGTTCCGGCGAAATCCACAAAGTATTTCACCAGCGGATCAGCCGAGTTCCCTATGATGTGATGCGGGGTGCCTGGCCCGTAGGAGAATAAGCATCCGGGTTGCAGCGAATAAGCGCGACCCTTGAGCTTTACCTCGCCGCTTCCGCGCGCCACATACTCAATAGAGTAAAACGGAAATGTGTCGCGGTGGATGGCGTAGTCCGGTGTGCAGTGTTCCAGTCCGCCGCAGACCACCACCAACGGCTGGTTCTTCGGTGGATTGAGGTCGAGATAAAAGCGTCGCGCCTCCGCCACGTCGTCGGAGAAGAACTCCGGGGTGGTTTGTTTTGCCTTATTTGATGCAAGCCGTGATTTCACTGGAGTAAGTCAATAATATCCATGCACTGACCAACTATAGCCATTCAAGAACTGCTCTGTCGAAGGTATTTTGTCCGCGTTGAGATTGAGATGCCGATAATCGTCGCGCTCAAAACCAACGCAAACCGGAAACAAATTTATGCAAGAAAAGAAACGAGTTGTGGAAAAGGACGCCCCGCTAAAGAAGGATGACTTGATCGTCATCACCGGCGCGGGCGGTTTCATTGCCGGCAACGTCGCCCTCTATTTTAAGAAGAAGGGCTTCACCAACATCCGTGCCGTGGACAAAAAGCCGCTCTATGAGTGGTATCTCCATATGCCCGGCGCCGAGAGCCTCTGCCTGGACGTCAGCAATGAGGCCAACTGCCATCGCGTTTGCGAAGGGGCGGTGGAAGTCTATAACCTCGCCGCCGACATGGGTGGCATGGGTTTCATCGAGCGATTCCGCGTCGAATGTTTGCGCTCGATTCTCATCAACACGAACATGGTTGAGGCCGCTTACAAGGCCGGCGCGCGCCGCTACTTTTTCTCCAGCTCGGCCTGCGCCTACAACACGCTGCTGCAAAAGGACCCGAACGTCCGCGCGTTGAAGGAATCCGACGCGTATCCCGCGATGGCCGAACGCGGCTACGGCTGGGAGAAATTGATTTCTGAAATGTTCTGCGAGGAATACTGGCACGAACGCGGCATGAAGACGGCGATTGCCCGTTTCCATAATGTCTATGGCCCGCACGGCACGTGGGACGGCGGTCGCGAAAAAGCGCCCGCCGCGCTGTGCCGCAAGGTCATCGAGGCGATTGACACCGGCAAGAAGGAAATCACGATCTGGGGCACCGGCGAGCGGACCCGCAGCTTTATGTATATTGACGACTGTGTGCAGGGCATTGACAAAATCATGCACTGCGACGAGTTGATTGCGACGCCGATCAATCTTGGTTCCAGCGAGCTGGTTTCCATCAACGAACTGCTTTCTAAGATCGAAAAAATTGCTGGCGTGAAGATGAACCGCAAATACGACCTGAACGCGCCGCAGGGCGTGGCGGGGCGCAATTCCGACAACACGTTCATCAAGCAGGTCCTCAAGTGGGAGCCGAAAACGACCTTGAACAAGGGCTTGGCGGAAACCTACGAATGGATCACGGAACAATATCACGCCCGCAAAGCCGGCAAACGCGTGGGCATCGGCTAATGAAAATCTGGCCTGTCGGGAAACATCTTGGTGCCATTCCCAATCGCCTGCAACTTGCAGGGGGTTGGATTGATCAGCCGTTTGTTTCGCAGCACAACCCCAAGACGTTCGGTTCAATGGTGGTGGTGCAAATCGAACCGAACTTTCGCCCGATGGACCGCTCGGGCATCGCCAGCGGCACGCGTGCCATCGCAATGAAGCTGTGGAAAGGCAAGCTCCCGAATCGCCCTCCGGAGGATATGGCGCGCGAGCTTTACGAGGTGGAAAACAAGGGGAAAGCCGAGCCGAGCGGTTCGCAGGACATGATCGGTTTGGTTTACCCCGGCGTGAACCGGCTGGACTACAACTTCAAAGTTCACGGCGGCGTTTTCCCGTCGCACATCGAATCGTGCAACAGTGCGAAAGTTGCACGCTGGCTGAGCCGGGTTTTGCATTTGATTCCCGTCGAACCGCGTCCCGACGGCTACAATCCGCTGGGCGAAAAGAATCTTGATCCGAAATGGGTGGCCAAGCTGGGCAAGTCGGGGCAGGACTGCTATGAGGCCATTATGAAAATGGATGCGAGGGCGCTCGGCGCGTCGCTCAATCTGAATATGAAATGCTGGGAGACACTGCTGCCGCACGTCGTCCGGCATCCACTCATTCGCCTCGACTTGATGGCGCTGTTGAAGGCGTATCAGCTGCAATACCTGGGCGCGATGTATTCCGGCTGCGGCGGCGGCTATCTGATTGTGGTTTCCAACGAACCTGTCCCCGGCGGGTTCAAGGTCAACGTCCGGGTTGCCCCAAAATGAGTTCTCCAAAGCAAGTCATCGTTTCCGGCGCGTTCGACGACATTAAGGCGCGCGACCTGCGTTTTCTCGAAGAAACCGCCAAGCTCGGCGACCTTACTGTTCTACTATGGATGGACCGCGCAATCCAGCAACTTACCGGCAAGGCCCCCAAATTACCACTGGCCGAACGATTCTATTTCTTGAATGCGGTTCGTTACGTCAGTCGTGTCATCCAGTTGGGTGGGCAGGCTGCGCCCGATTCGCTGCCGGAAATCCTCGGTCTGTGTCCCGATATCTGGGCCGACATTGAAACTGCTCGAAATTCGGCGCGCGAACAATTTTGCCGTCACAATAAAATCACCTACCGCGTGTTCACGGCGAACGAGTTGAAAGGTTTCCCCGAACCCGCCCCGATGCCGTTCGCGCCCGGACGGAAGAAGGTTGTCGCTACCGGTTGCTACGACTGGTTTCACTCCGGCCATGTTCGCTTCACCGAAGAGGCTTCCGCATATGGTGACCTTTATGTTTGTCTTGGCAGCGACGCCAACGTGCAGTTGCTGAAAGGCGAGGGGCATCCGCTGTTGACACAGGAAGAACGCCGGTACGTCGTCGGCTCAATCAAGTATGTGAAGCAGGCACTCATCACCACCGGCTCCGGCTGGTTAGATGCCGACCCGGAAATCCGCCGGCTGCAACCGGACATCTATGTCGTCAACGAAGACGGCGACAAGGGCGGCAAGCGCGATTATTGCGAAAAGCTCGGCATTGAATACCTCGTGCTCAAGCGCACGTCAGCACCTGGCTTGGCGAAACGCAGCAGCACCGATTTGCGCGGCTTCTAACCTCATCTGAACCATGCTCAAAACCGGCATTCTCAATCCGCAAATCAACTCGCTGTTAAGCCACGTGCGCCATACCAACACGCTCGTCATCGCCGATCGTGGCTTTCCTTTCTGGCCGATGATCGAGACGGTGGACATTTCAGTAATGGACGACTTGCCTACGGTGCTACAGGTATTGGCAGCCATCCGGCCCAACTTCCAAATTGGCAAGGCCTGGATGGCGCAGGAGTTCCTGAAACAGAACAGCGCCAAGACCCGCGCCGCTTTTGCCTCAATGTTGCAGGGAATTGAGTTGAACCATGAACCGCACGTGGAATTCAAAAAGCGCCTGCCGCACGCCATCGGCTTGATTCGCACCGGCGACACAACGCAATACGCCAATATCATTTTGGAAAGCGCCTAGAAATCCATGCTTCACGCCATCATTCTTGCCGGGGGATCGGGCACGCAGCTCTGGCCATGGAGCCGGGCGGCGTTGCCCAAGCAATTGCTGACACTGGAAGGCGGCCAGACGTTGTTGCATATCGCCTACGACCGGCTCAAGAACGTCGTGCCTGACGATTACCGTTATGTGTGCGCGGGTGAAGTTCATCGTGGCATCATTTCCCGCAGCTTACAATTGTCAGGCCGGCAATATCTCGGCGAACTGATGGGCCGTGATACGGTCAACGCGCTCGGCTTCTGCGCAGCGGTTCTGCACCAGAGCGCTCCGGAGGCGATCATGGGCATCTGCACCGCCGATCACATCATCGAAACGGTGGAGCAGTTCCGGAAACTGTTTGCCCAGGGTTTTGACTTGGTGGAGCAACACCCGGAAGCGCTGGTCACCTTCGGCATTACGCCGACCACCGCGTCTACCGCCTACGGCTATCTTCAGCTTGATGAGAGTGTCAGTAGCACGGCGCGCACCGTGGAGCGTTTTCGCGAGAAGCCGGACGCGCCCACGGCCGAACAATTTTTCGCTGCCGGTGCCGAAAAATATCTCTGGAACAGCGGGATGTTTGTCTGGCGCGCGGCGACGTTGCTTGACTGCATCCGTCGCTACGAACCGGAAATCCATGCGGGCTTGATGCGCATTGCCGAAGCGTGGGGCGGGCCGAAACAACAGCGGGTGCTCGCGGAAGTTTATCCCGGCCAAAAAAAAATCAGCGTGGACTTCGCGGTGATGGAACGCGCTGCTCGCGATCCGGAGGTCAAGGTTCTGGCCGTGCCGATGCCGTTGAAATGGGTGGACGTCGGCTCGTGGAACGCTTTTGCCGAAACGTGCCTGCAAGATGGAAACGCAAATGCTTTGGGCGCTGCCCGGCACTTGCTCCACCGCACTTCGCGCACGCCGGTCGCTTCCAGTGATCCGCAGCATCTGATCGCCACGCTTGGCTGCGAAGACCTCATCATCATTCACACGCCGGACGCGACGCTAGTTTGCCGCGCCGATCAGGCGGAGAACATCAAGGAGGTCCACCGGTTGGTGGGCGAAAAATTTGGCAAAGAACTTTTGTGACGGTCGATTCAGCCAGCAACTAAAAAATAAAATATGATTACACCAGTCCAGTCCTCTAATTCATCAGGTCCCAAAGGCGGGAGCCTGTTTCGCACGGCGGACGGCAAAAACCTTTTCATCACCTTTGCGCTGGTCACCTCACTGTTCCTGCTGTGGGGCTTCTGCAACGGGATGATTGACATCCTCAACAAGCATTTCCAGGACTCGCTGCACATCAATAAAGAACAATCCGGCCTCGTGCAGTCGGCCAATTATCTGGCTTACTTCCTGATGGCGATTCCCGCCGGTTTGATTGCGAGAAAATTCGGCTATAAGGGCGGCATCCTCGTCGGCCTGTCGTTGATTGCGGCCGGTGCATTCTGGTTTATTCCAGCCACCAGCATCGGCGCCTACTGGGCGTTTCTGCTCGGCTTGTTCATCATCGCTGCGGGCATGACCTGCCTGGAAACCATTGCCAATCCCTACACCACGGTTCTCGGTGCGCCGGAAAGCGGTGCGACGCGCATCAATATCGCCCAAACGATCAACGGTGGCGGCTGGATTCTCGGCCCGATTGTCGGCGGACATTTCATTTTCTCCGGCGGCGAAGGCGCGAACGCCAACGCCGGTCTTTCCACTCCCTACATGGGCATCGGCATTTTTGTGGCTTTGCTGCTCGTCATCTTCGTCGTTTCCAAGGTGCCGGATTTGCACGTCGAGGATGAAAGCCAGAAATCCGCCGAGCAAAAAGTCCGCCTCAAGCCATCCAGCGGACAGCTGGTGACCATCGGCGTTACTTTGGCGATTGTTTGTGGACTGCTGTATTTCTTTATCGCACCGATTTTGGGATTGATCTGGGTGTTGCTGAATTTGAACCCGGCATTATTCCAGCCGACCAAATACGGATTGCTGGTGGTGGCCTACATTGCTGCCTTCATTCTGGTTTCAAAAAACTGGGACATGTTCCGGCGCAAACATTTTACGCTAGGAATTGGCACGCAATTTCTTTACGTCGCGGCGCAGACGGGCATTTTCAGCTTCTTCGTCAATTATGTCATTGAGAACGATCCGGGCGTGACGAAAATGCAAGCCTCCACCTGGCTGGGCGCCATCGGTTTTGGGCTGTTCATGTTCGGTCGTCTGTGCGGCAGCGCCGTGATCAGCCAGTTCAAACCGCACCGCGTGCTCGCGGTCTACGCGGTCATCAACGTGGTGCTGACGGCGGTGTGCATGGGCGGCGGCAAACTGGGCTTGTATGCCCTGTTCGGCACGTTCTTCTTCATGTCGGTCATGTTCCCGACGATTTTTGCGCTGGGCATCCGCGGGCTGGGCGACTACACCAAGCTCGGCTCGTCGCTCATCGTCATGTCCATCGTGGGCGGGGCAATTGCGGCGCCGTTTATGGGCCACATCGCGGACACTCATTCGATGCGCGTCGGCTTCGTGGTGCCGCTCGTGTGCTTTGTGTTCATCACCATCTACGGCGCGGTCTGGCAGAAGCTGGAAAACAAAGACCGCGAGGCATAAGCTGCGGGCGATAGTGTGGTGTCTGTTGATTGGCTGGTGTTATTCTCGCCGCACTTTATGCGAGTTTCACTCCATTTTCCGAGTGGATTTGGCAATAATAACACCAGTCGTTTGTAAGACTCCGCGCCAGGATGGCCACGCACGGCACGGACGGTTGACGGTGGAGTTGGCGGTTTGTTCACGCCGCCAGTTTGGTCTTAGCCACGGCCCGCTGTTCGTAATCTTCCAGCGACGGGATTTTCATCAGGGCACGTTTGGCGTAGGCGCGATGCACCGCGTTGCTGTTTTGGCCCTTTCCGCCCAGGCGTAGCGGTAGCTGTGGAGCGTGACGCCTTTGATGCCGAGTTGTCGACAGCGTTGCTTGAATTCCGTGGCGCGATCACCGGCGCGCACGCGGGACAGGTACGGAAACAACACACCTTTGCCAGTTCGGACAAGGTGGCAATGGCGGAATAGCGGCCACACTTATTTCGACGCCTTCGGCTTGTCGTGATGAAGCGAGAAGGATGCGCGAGCCGAATGAACAACAACTGGTGCTACGTTGAATCAGCCGCCCACGCTCGCTGTTTTCGGGCGACGTCGGCAATCTTCGAATTAAAGATGCCAGATCGCACAATCAGGCCTGTTAAGCCTAAAGACGCCGCTGAACGCGACGACGCGCAATCCTGCGGCATCGTGGTGGGGCGTTTAAATCTGCGAATTTGGCGATTATCAGGCAAATTTGGCCACATCGGGCAGTTCGGCCCCAAAATGGCCTGATTAGCGGATCGATGAAAGCTGCGTATTTCCCGCAATTCGACTTGGACGTTCCGGCGGTTTGTTTAATGTCAGGCCGGATGTCGCCGAACCTGAATCCGAAGACGCTGGACGACCTGCTGGCCAATGCCCGGCACTACGCCGAATATTGCATGCGGGGCACCGGAAGTCTGCCGCCCACTCTGTTCCTGATTGGCAGCGACGGCAAGCAGGTCATGCTCATGCCCCAAAACCTGGCTGATGAGAAGGCCAAGGACGATTTTGCCACCCAATCGAAATTGATGGCCGTTGCCTGTGGAGCGACCGTCGCGGTCATGGCGCTGGAAGCGTGGGTGAAAACGGCCAAGCCCGGCGAGAAGTTCGACATGACCGAAGCGCCGTCCGAGGCGTTCGACCGGCGCGAGGTCGTGGTTCTCATGGGCGAGTCAATCGCTGCAGGCCAGAAACAGAAACTGCTGCCCATCATCCGCAGCGACAATCATAAGTTCTTCGGCTTTGGCGAATCTACCGGTTCGGAACTGAAAAACATCCAAGGCCGGTTTTCGCAACTGCTGCCCACCAAGGTTCCGGACGAAGCGATGCGCGCGTTGGCACTGGCGATGCTGAAAGTGAAGGGCGTTCAACAGGCCATGACTGGACAGGGACAAGGCCGGTCGCGGTTTCGGCGGTGAAAGCGGAAATTTGCGGTTGGACTGCCAGTGTCCAAGTGGTGTGATAATATGGTGGCATGTGCGGGCGATATACGGCGGCGAAGGATTTTGGCGAGCTGATCAAACTGATGGGCATCGTCATGGCGCGGGTGCCGTTTTTTGCGCCGCGCTACAACATCGCACCGACGCAACTTGCGCCGGTGATCTTCAATGAGCACAACCAGCCGGCGATGAAACTGATGCGCTGGGGTTTAATTCCCTCTTGGGCGAAGGACGAAAGCACGGGCAATGCGCTCATCAATGCGCGGTCGGAAACGATTGAAAACCGGACGGCTTTTCGCGAGGCATTCAAGCATCGGCGGTGCCTGATTCCGGCGGACAGTTTTTTTGAGTGGAAGGAAATGCACGGAGAGCGGCAACCGTTCCGGGTGATGCTGAAAAGCGGCGAGCCGTTTTGCTTTGCCGGTTTGTGGGACCGGTGGGTCAAGCCGCCGGTCGCCGGCAAGTATGACACCGACCTGGACGAAGCACCACCAAGCGAGACGATTGAATCGTTCACCATCATCACGCAGGCGGCGAACGCGGCCATTGCGCCGCTGCACGACCGGATGCCGGTAATCGTGGCGTCGAATCATTTTGATTGGTGGCTGAAGGACGACGACCCGCACAGTGATGCCTACAAGCTGGCGCTGAATCATCCACTAGATGAGCCGTTGAAGATTTATCCGGTCAGCAATCTGGTGAACAGCCCCAAATCGGATGACCCGCGCTGCATCGAGCCGGTGCGGATTGGCCGGGACTTTTTTGAGCGGCAATGGTGGGGTGACGAAGGTAAAAGCTGAAATACTGAAATTGTGAAAGCGTAAAATGTCACAATTCTAGACCCGACCCTTTCACGAATCCCCTTCGTTGACCGGGGCGGTCTCATTCGCAGCAAGGAGGCTTCAAACCGCGACAGAGACCGGGATGACATAAAACGGTTGAATGCAAACGCTGCCAATCAAAGTTCTGTTAAAAAATGGTAAAAAATACCGTATATGTGTCATAACGTGGATTCTCCGGTTTTCAGGCGGGGCACATTCTGATAAGATGGGTTGGTGATCGAATGACGTTTTCAAACCTCGCCATTATTGCCGGAGACGCAGAGCTCGCGGAGCATGTGTGTTCGCGACTTCGCAAGCCTGGGGTTTATCTTTCGGTCATCGAAGCTCCGGCGATGTGGAAGGTTGAATACGGTTTCTTTGAAAATGCCTGCATTCGGGTGAGTAATGCGGTGAGAGCGTTGGAAGTCCAAAAGGTGCTGTTTCTAAAGGTGCCGCCGGAGGTTGCGAATAAACTCCGAACATTTTTTACTGAGATCGAATGCATAGCGTTCGAGCACTTTGATGCCCAAGCCTTATCAGTACACGCCCGACTGAATGACCAAGCGTTAGGGTTTGAAGCGCTGCTGGTATCCGGCACCGGATGTGAGGCAGAGATTTTTGCTGTGGAAGGGAGCTTCAATATATCTCACGTCATTGCTGCGAACCTAGCGATCGCACACGGCGGCGGGATTCTCCAACTCTCCGAGGTTTCGGAATCGGAGTTGGATATGCTGAAGGAAGAACTTTGGATTTGGTCAAATGGGACAGCGGAAGAGAAAAGGGCCGCAAAGGACGCTTCTCTAGCGTTCGTTGAGGCGCGCTTGCCTAAGGCGCTGTTCGAAATAAAAAGCGATAAGCCCATTTCGTTCATTACCCGCGGGGTTCCTTATGGTCTATTACCGTTTGATCGCCCAACCACTCACTACTTTCCTTTCTCGTCTCTAGGTATAAATGTGTGTTCAGGGATGTTGAAATCTCTTAGTCGTGCTCGCTGTCCGGTCGTAATATTGATTGACCCAAACAAAGTTGGGCAAAGTGAATTTGAAGTCCTGCGAAAGACATTTGGGGCTGCAGGATACTACCTCCGGCTGGCTTATGGTGACTTGGCCACGGTAACGCAGGCTAGATATCTCGCCCAGTGCCTTCCTTCAGATTTCATTTTCTTCTCTACACATTGCGGAGAGGTTGACGGACGGCGAATGACCGAGCGATTTCCCGACAGAAGGGGAGTGTATCATGAGATTTGTTATGATCGAATCTTGAGTATTTCTCCCACGCCCGAGTTTGCTGCAAATCCTTCCCCGGACGGGCTGATTGAAGTGATGTTTCTTTATGTGCCGATTTCGATAGATGGCATCAGTTGGGGCGACCGGCCCGGCAAGGAAAAGGTCAAGGCAGGCGAATTGATGGAAGATTTTTTACTGCATGCAAGGACACATAAAGAAGGATCTGAAGCTCGTGAAGTTCTGGCCAACGTGGAATCAAGGAATGTTAAAGGTTTTGAAGGCCTTCAGATGGCCGATGGGCACTATTTGCCGGTACATGAGGACATCGGCGCGTGTCACTATCCGGTGGTTTTTAACAACGCCTGTTGCTCTTGGCGGACGTTGGCCAAAAACTTCGGCTGTTCCGGGGCCGCCGTTTACATCGGAACAGCGACCGACGTGTTTAATCTCGTTGCGACTACCGTTGCATCAGCATTTGCGAAAGCTGTAACATCCGGCAAGTGTGTAGGCCTTGCGCTATTCCGCTCACAGAAGGATTTCACGAATCAATTCGGATATACTCCCTACCTAATGCACGGATATTTCTATACGAAGCTGAATAATCCCAACCCCCAGCTCAGGCATAATCGAGTCCGCGAACGTTGCTTGTCCGCAATAGAAGCGGCATTAAGATTACCAGAATCCGAACGCAAACATTCTATAATCACATTTCTCAAACAAGAATTAGAGGGCCTTTCTAACGTATCGACACACTCCATTTGATAGTGAAAGTGGAGCTACAGCGCGACAAGTCCGCTTTCGGCTTCACGTTATTTTTGCGCGGTGAATTCAGAATTCCACGTCCCGGCACTTTTCGTCCAAGGCGGCGATGATTCGCCGCACTTGGGCCGCTTCCAGTTTTTCATCCTCCCGGCGCAGGATTCCAAACCCGAGACCCATCTCTACCACATCACCAAATCAACTTCACCTTCAGACTCGGCGTTAGAATCAAAAAGCGTCGTCTGTGTAAACTCAGGTTGCGAATACGTTTCACTTCGGAGCTTTTTCCGGGGAAATGCACTCTCCAGAGCCTTGATAGTTGCCTCAAGTGTAAATGTCCGCGCGTCAGTGCGCACATAGACAACCGCACGGCGAGAGAGAAGAGGTCTGGAGCGTAGAAATACAGTTTGCAACATGTCCACATATTCTTGCTGGTTTTCAAACTTACCTTTGCACTGTTCCCTTGGACTTTGCGGCTGGCTCGGGCCACCGAGCAACCAAAACCTGAGCCACTGATCATAGTAATAGTTTGTGACTCCACGGTATGGCGGCGAAGTGAACAACAGCTTCGCACCATCGCCGCTTGCCTTCCTCGCTAGAGTGTTTAGTTGTTCGCGACTGTCGCCCAGGTAAATGTGGCTCTTGCTGACAGTGAGACGACCTTTTGCATACCGCCATAGCGTCTTCATCCGAATGAATCCACGGTCTTGCGCACGCAAGATGCTATTTTCAAAATCGGCAAAGTCGTAAAATTTCCGCAGCTCGCGCGTTTCATCCGTGTTGTTCAGGTGGCCGATAAACCAATTCGCCGTATTGCGCAAAATATTTTTCTGAATCGAGGATACTTCCTGCGTCGCATATACAAGACCGATATTATACTTCGCGCCCTCTTTCGCCGTCTTCACCCAAACATCTTTTAAGTCATCCTCTTTCGATGAAGGCAAGATGTTGTGTGCTTCTTCGACGTAGGCGAGCATTTGCGGTGGTGGCTGACCCTGTAGTATTCCGCCCCTGACTGCGATGCCTTCTGAACAGACTAAATCAACCGCACAAATCGCCAATGTTCCGCAAGAGGTCACTGGGCAGCTTCGGCGCGCTGTAGTGGGCCGCGTATCGTGGCGCGACACCTTCGCCGCACTAAAGCATCGGAATTTCCGGTTGTTTTTCGTCGGGCAACTCGTGTCACTCACTGGAACGTGGATGCAGGGCACCGCCCAAGGATGGCTGGTCTATCAGTTGACCGGTTCCAAGGTTTTGTTGGGAACCGTCGTCGCCGTAGGGTCGCTGCCCATGCTGTTGTTCTCACTCTGGGGCGGTTCCGTGGCCGACCGGCATCCCAAACGCACCATTGTTTTTTTCACCCAGACCGGAATGATGCTGCTGGCCTTCGCGTTTGCGGCGTTGGTGGGGAGCGGCCACATTCAGACTTGGCACATCCTCGTGCTGGCGGCTTTGGGTGGGGTGGCGATGGCGTTCGACATGCCCGCCCGTCAGGCGTTCATGGTAGAGATGACCAGCCGCGAACACCTGATGAATGCGGTGTCGCTGAATAGTGCCATCGTCAACGGCGCACGGGTCGTCGGCCCCGCCGTGGCCGGTTTCCTCATGGCGTCCGTGGGGATGACATGGTGTTTCCTCCTGAATGGCCTCAGTTTCATCGCGGTCATAATCGGACTATTGATGATGCGCCTGCCCAAATTTGTGCCACCAGCAGAACCGCACTCTACCGGACGGCACATCCTTGACGGATTCGCCTATGTGGCCGGTCAACGCCGTGTGCGCATTCTTCTGATGCTCTTTGGCGTGGTGGGTATTTTTGGCTGGTCATATTCGGTGCTGCTGCCCGCTTATGCGACAGACATCCTTCATGTCGGCGAGAGTGGTTACGGTGTAATGTTAAGCGCCAATGGCTTGGGCGCGCTTTTGGGCGCACTTACAGTGGCCACCTTCGGCAGCCGGGTGCGGCCACGACTTATGATTTTCGGCGGGCTGTGGTTGTTCTCGGCCATGCTGGTGCTTCTGGCCGTTGTGCGCTGGTATCCTCTCGTGCTGGCATGTTTTGTGTTGAGTGGTTGGGGGATGCTGCTCAATTTCTCCACGATAAATACGCTCATTCAGACCAGCGTTTCGGATGCGATGCGCGGGCGAGTCATGGGCATTTGGGCGCTGGTGTTCGGTGGTATGATGCCCGTGGGTGGCCTCGAATCGGGCTTCCTGTCGCATGCCGTGGGTGTGCCGTGGACAATCGCAGTGGGGGCATTAATTTGTGCCGCAGCTGGTCTGGTAACGTGGTTGGCCGTGCGGCGAAACCCTCCGGCTCCGGTGGGTTACCCGGCTCAATGACCGCCGTTGGGCATCGACATCGCCCCGACGTTGGCCGACGCTGCGCCGCTGTTGCCACGATCCTGCGTTTTTCTGCCGAGACCGCCCCTGACTGCCAGTTTGAAGCCCCAGCGCATAAGAAATGATCTGGGGTTCCAAGTTCCACCGATTCCGCCGTGCGGTGGCCGGTGGCAATGATGCGACCACTCTCGATCCAATAAATGCCGACACGGAGCATGTCAGTTCTTTGGCGGTAAACGCACCAGCCTGATCCTGCGGACGAACATCCTGAAAGTGCGGTAGTATTGACCTGACCAGACGGTCTGGAACCAACCAGCATCTGAAGGATCGAGGAACCGCTGTCGGACGGGCTGGAAATGGAAAACGGACAAACCGCACCTGCCAGCCCGCTGTCTGGATCTTTCGCTTGGCGCAAACCCGCTTTCCACTTGTCGCCGGAGGTTCTTACGTTCCGGCAGGCTCGTCAGAGTCGCGCTGCTATGTCAGACCTTGAGGTTTCGGCGGAGTGGTTTTTCGCTGTCGGCTCGGTGTGTATTCCGGTTTCCGGCTTTTTTACAATGTTCTTCAGTCTTTCGACTACATCTCGTGCTCCCGAAGGAATGAGGATGATTAATCCGTTGAACATGCGCTTGCTACGGGCTTGGTGCGTCAACGGCCGCCTTCGACCGTTATCACGATTCAATTTTCACCGCCATCTCAAAGAACTGCGTTTGACTGGGGCAACCTGATGCTCGGCTCTTGGCCGAATCACAAAAGAAAGCCCGCTCAGGGTGACAAACCTCGTGAAGATTGAGGCTCCGAGGTTTTCTCGGCCTGAACGGGCAAAATGCACATTCTCTAAATCCCCACTTCGGTGGTCACACCGATGTCGAACAGGACGACAGTCGCTCCGTTTTTTCATTCAGCAACTGCCAGTTTACACGGCGGGTTGAAGTCTCACTTTGTGTTCGCCCGACCAAGGGGGGCGGATTCATGGTTCTATCAACTTACCACCGAAACGCCGCTTGGCGGCGTGAAGCAGTGGTAGTTCGCCAACGGTGACACGGCGATAGACCAATTGCTCAAGCTCGGATGCTGTGTAAATACAACCCCTATCAGCACCGTTGGTGACGAGACATTCTTTTGTCGCTTTATCGGGCGTCCAAAAGATGATGCCGTTTAGTGTATCGGAACGGACAACCAGAAAGTTCAGCCGGAGCAATTCAAGCAGGGCGGCCTTGTGCTGCCGGATAGCGGCTTTCAGTTCCGGTGGACAGTCGGCGGGTAAAAGCATCTGCAGCCTGTCACTCTTGATGCCGAGTTTCCCGCCAAAGCCAGCGACCGCCAGCAGAACTTCAACGGGCGTCTTCATGCGAACTCCTCGATGAGTGGGTTTTGAACCGTAACTCCGTAACCACCCGCGTTTTTATTGGCCGGAACCGCATTTTCCGAAGTGTAACCGTTCCCTTCGGTTACGTTTCCAAAAACCGCATTATGATCAATGTTTTCAACGGTGGTTACGGAGTTACACTTTCCGGGCATGTTTTTTGGCGGTGCGTCGGATAAATAGGCAGCGAAAGCCGGTTCGCAGTCGTCACGGGAATATCCTCGCGCTGTCGTTCCCTCGGTCGTTTTATGGACGCGCGGCTCAATGCCGTAGGGTTTAAGGAGCTTTGCGACGTATTGCGGGTTCAATCCCCGACCACGGTTCACGTCGGCGAAGTCTCCCGATTCGTTCAACGCGGCGATGATCGTTTTGGTATCGGCCCGGTCGCCGTGCTCGGAAAAAAACGATTGAAGCGCGGATAGAAGTTGGTGTGCCACGATCTCGGACGCCCCATCCGATCCGCCGGTGGCCAGTTGTTGCGCCGCAAACCGGATGCGCTTCTCCCAATCGCCACCGGCAACCCGCGCGATGGCAACAAGAGGCTCCCAAACATCTTCCTGCCGGTCGGTGGCGCACTCGTCAACGTCCATCGGTGGCACGGCCTTGATTGCCTCCACGTTGTCCTGCGCCCAGCGCATACATTTCCGCTGAAGGATAGTCGCGTCCACGCGACGGAACTTGGCGACCTTCTGGGAACGCGGCTTGCGCTGCATCCGAATCCCGATGGTTCGGGAGCGGGTCGCCTTGTCCAGCTTGTCGAGGGTAATCGTCGCAATCATTTTCGGGCAGAAAGTGCTAAATTCGATTTCGCCCTGTCCGCCGTTCCGCATGGCCATCCGGTGGGCGGTGCCGTTGGACTGATAGCCACCCTTTAAGATGTTGCAAATGGCGGCGCGCTGTTCGTCGCTGATACTGTCGAGTTCGTCCACAAGCACCGTAAGATTTCCTTTGCTGATGACGTGATACAAAACAGCGGCAGACGTGTTGCTGGTGCGGAAGGGACGGCGCACGATTTTTTCCGCCACGTCAAGCACCCGGCCTTTGCCGCACTCGTGTTCAGGAGACCATACGGCAATGATAGCAGCAAAGTCGAACAGTTCGTAACACCAACTTTGAAGGCACCACACGGCAAGTACGACAGCGGCACTGGGTGGAAGAAAAACGTAGTTTTCAAAGAACAACACGATTTTTTTCAACAGGTCGCTGCCCGATACAGGCTTGTCCCACGGTTCGACACCCCGGAGCGTCGCGCCGCCTTGTGTTTGGTTTCCCGATGTCGGTCTAGCGGCTTGGTTGGGAACGCGCGGCGTCCAACGGCGTGGGGCAAGCGTGACGGTGCTGTGTTCATTGTGCCACGTTCTCCTTCCCAAGGCGGCGAACACCAAACCGCTCCAGCATCCAACGATCAGCTTCAGCGACAACAATCCTCACGCGGCGTTTCCCTATTCGGCAATGGGGCATCCCTTGCGACAAAAGATTATCGATGTGCCGCACGGAAAATTTCCAGCGCTCGGCAAAACCACGTTTGTCGGTTATTTCGTCCGCTATTTTCAATTGTCCCGGTGCGGGATCGGGAATTGTATTCGTTAAAGTTTTCAATAGTGCGCGAATCTACCTGAACGCGCACTTTCTGTCGGGGACCAGGAATAGGGGGAAGTCATGTCCCCATAAATTTATAAGCGAAAAATCTTCATTTGTTTTTTTGCTTCCTTTTTGATCGCCGCCCAAGGAATTTTGCTTTCGGAAGAACTTGGCTTTTTAAGGAGCCCCAGTCTTTGGCGGGTTTTTTTTATTGAATCATAGTTAATTGCATCGGAACTTTTGCCTTGTTTCTTGAGCCAAGCAGAGGCCTTTTCAAGTAGTTCACTATCTGAAAGATCGCGAAGCCGGTCCCAATTTTCTAAGAAAAAGCGTTCAGCATCTGATGGCTTTCTTGTTCTCGGTTCTACGGATTTTTTAAGAGCTTTGCTAAGGCGGTCAAAAAACAACCAGTCACTTTTTTCAACGGCAGTTGTTAGAGTTCGTATATCAACCTTATTTACTTTGCGTGAAAATTTACGTGTAGCCAAAAAAAGTTCCGCGTAAAGCACGTCATCTTGTTTGTCTAAAGGAAGACCGCAATTATGCGCTTTCAAAACACTTTTCAATCCGGCGTTGAACAGCTTTCGGTTGTTGGACCGAAATTCAGCATCTTTCGTTTCTTTGGACATTTGCGTTTTCATGAGTGCAGCGATTTTCCGACAGGTAGCATTACGATGTTGTCAGAGGTTTGAGGTTTTACGTTGAACCAGCTTCGTGCTTCATATGGTTTCACAAGTTCCCGATAATGTCGGTGGACAACCGAGGCAGTGTTGCCCAACTCGCCAGCTACGCGTCCGGCATCATTTGTTAAGGCGAAGCGATATGAGGCGTAGCTGTGACGGAGGCCATTAGCTTTCCACCGCACCGCCGGCAGGGCGGGGGTGCCTTTCTTGGGATCAGCCTTTACTTCGGTGGCGGCAGCTGTCGCCTGCTGAAGTTTATAAAATTCGTCATGCGTGCTTGGCCATATTTTACCGTTCCTTTTTGCATAGGGACTTAACCAAGCGACCAGATTATCGGCGATGGGAACGACACGGCGACTGGCTGTTTTTGCCTTGTTTGCACCAATGGTGATGTGCCTTCCTTTCAAATCGATATCACTCCATTCGATTCTTTCGATTTCTGCCGAGCGCAATCCCGCAAATGCGCCAACTGTCAGGCAGGGAATAAAATCGACAGGTGCCGCTGCAATCAAACGGGCGATTTCCATCGGAGTAAAAATCTCAGTATCGCCATGTCGAACTTTAACCTTTTCCACCTTGGCCACGGGATTGTCCACCGCGTAGCCTCTAGCGACAGCAAATTTAAAAAATGTGTGCACGACGGTTCGGAAATTCATGTAATTTTGTGTCAAAATTTTCATTCCATCCATCCATGTCTGCACATCTGCTGTAGTGACATTGCACGTGCTTTTGGGAAATGCTGTTGCGAAGCGGTTCAAACGAAGATGCAGGTCTTGGAGGTATCGATCAGATGCGCCTTGGGTTTTCTTAACAGTTAAGAGTTCCTCCACAACTTCAGCCACAGGTTTTTGAACAGTCTTTTTGTGACGCGCGATGTAAAACTTGCATGCAGTCAACACGCTCGGCAGATCGCCTGCAATCTTCACCGCTTCGGCCATCGTGGAAACAGCCGCGTTCAAGGAAACCCCCAGTGGATTTAGTGTTTGTGCGGCAACTGCGTATTCGCTGGCTTGGCCGCTGGTCATCGAAGCGGCAACAGTATCCCGTTCGCTCAATTGCCTCGCAACCCGATTGGCGGCAAATAGGGCTTCATCTAAAGTGGGATATGAGTCGAAGCTGATTGGCATAGGCTGAATAACACCCGCTTTGAGCATTTGCGTCAAGCCCGCTTCTGATACCGCTGTATCAAACCAAAATACGCCGCCGTGTGTCGGTGAAGATGCGGTCGGCGTCGTAGGGCGTCTGAACGCGGGTAACCGCCCCGGCAAATTGAAAATGGTTCATGCTGCCCGGCGTTGGACTCGGAAGTTTTCCTTGAGCCAGGTGCTCACTTCCCCAAGGTCAAAACGGCAGCGACGCGCGCCGAGCTTGAGGTGAGGCATCCCCATCGCAAGGTAGGAGACAACTGAAGCAGAGCGACAACGTCGCGCTTCGTTCCGAATCGGGGTGGGGTCAAAGTGTTTCCCGCTGGATTCGTCGCAGCGGCTTCGGGCATCTCTACTATTTTTTCTTTCTTCACGGTCATCCTTAGTTTGTCCCTCCGCAAAAACAAAAAGCAGAAGGAACGTTGTTCAGTGGAACACTCATCCTTCTGCTTTACTCGGACAGATGACCGTACAAACCTCTTCCGTGCCTCCGCACAAACTGTGTTAAGCTTGTCGGCTTTACCCCGGCACGAAAATCAACTAGACGCAATATACGCGCGACAACGTGCGCTCGTCAACAATAAACGTCACAAAAATCACGTCGCAGTCGCCGCGTTCAACATCACGACATTGGTCGGGCGTTCTGGCTTCACGTTGAACCAGCGTTGCGCGTCCACAGGCCGCACGATCTCGCGGTAGTGCGCGAAAATCATCTGCGGGCTGTTGCCGCATTCGAGAGCGACTTGCGCGGCGTTCTGCGTCTGCGCAAGGCGGTAGCTCGCGTAAGAATGGCGCAAGGCGTTCTGCTTCCACTTCACCGCCGCTTGAGCTTTGACGCCATTCTCCTCGTCGGCTTTTACTTCGGTTGCGGCAGCACAATCTCCCTGCGCTTTGTAGAGCCAGCCGCCCGTCCATACCTTGCCTTTGCGTCCCGCATACGGCGCGAGCCACGCGGCCAAGTTATCGTGAATCGGAATAATGCGACGGCTGGCGGTCTTGGCCTTCTCCGCGCTGAGGACAATGTGCCGCTGCGTCAGGTCAATGTCGCCCCATTCCAGCCGCTCGACTTCAGCCGAGCGCAGCCCCGCGAAAGCTGAGATGGCCAGAGCAGGAAGGAACTCCGCCGTCGCCGCCGCAAGCAGCTTTGCGATTTCTTCCGGCTTGAAAATCAGCGTCGCGCCGTGTTTGACTTTCACCCGCTCCACGCCCACGACCGGGTTGTCGTGCGCGTAGCCGCGAGCGACGGCGAAATTGAAGAACAGATGCAGCACTTGACGGCTGTGCCCGTAGGTTGCATTCGACAGCTTCACGCCCTCCAATGATTTCAAATTGTCCAGCCATGCCTGAATGTCCTCCGTCGTGACGTTGCAAGTGTCTTTCTGAAACGCCTCCGCGAACTTGTTCAAACGCCCGCGCAGGTCTGACAGATACCGCTCCGATGCGTTGCGCGACGCCTTCACCTTAATCAGCTCTGCCACCACGTCGGCCACGCGCTTGGGCGCGACGGTCTTGTTCCTCGCCTTGTAGAATTTCGCCGCTGCCGTCACGCCGGACAAGTCGCCAACGAGCTTGACGGCTTCCGCGAGCGTCGAGACGGCGGAAGTGAGCGAGACGCCCAGCGGCTGCAACGTTTGGACGGCGCTGGCGTATTCGATGGACTGCTCTTTGGTCATGCTCGCGCCGAGCACGTTGCGCTGGCTCAACTGCCGCGCCAGCTTGTTCGCCGCGTCCAGCGCGTCGGCTTCCGTTGCGTAGGAGTCGAATCGGCGTTTCTCGCCTGAGTAATTTGCAACCATGAAGCCTGCCGAGCCGTTCGGCATGGCGCGTTTGTAGATGGTGACGCTGGTGCGGCCAAGGGTGATTCTTCGCGGCCAGCCCTCTTTGCGTGAACGTGTTGTTTTCATGCACGATAGTGTTGCAAACACGTTGCAATTTTTCAACAAAAATCGCAAGAAAAGCGTCTCCGAAAACAAAAAACAACCCATAAACGCTTGTAAATGCGTTGTTTATAAAATGGTACCCCCATCAGGAATTGAACCTGAATCAACGGTTTAGGAAACCGCTGCTCTATCCATTTGAGCTATGGGGGCGAGCCGACCGCAAAAATACGCCCGCCGCCGCGAATGGCAAGCCCGCGCCATTTCGCTTTTCTGCCGCCCCCGTTTCGCCTAACCTGCCGTCATGTTCAAGCCAGCCGACTTGTTTGACCTCAGCCAGACCGAACACGCCGCCATTTTCGACGGCTGCAAATTTACCTGGGACGCGCTCAAAAAAATTGAGGGCTACATCGCCGCCAATTTGAAACCGGCCCGGCACAACCCCGGCGAGGGCAGGGCATTCATCGGTGAAAAAGTTTTCATTGGCGAAGGCACCGTCGTCGAGGACGGCGCCATGATCAAAGGCCCGGCCATCATCGGCCAGGGTTGCCAGATCCGCCACAACGCCTACATCCGCGAAAACGTCATCATCGGCAACGGCTGCGTCGTCGGCAATTCGTCCGAACTGAAAAACTCGCTGCTGTTCAATGGCGCCAACGCGGCACACTTCAATTACATCGGCGACTCGATCCTCGGCCACCGGGCGCACCTCGGCGCGGGCGTTAAAATATCCAACTACAAACTGTTCCCCGGCAACATCGAGGTGGAGATGGACGGCGTGCCGTTCGACACCGGCCTGCGCAAGTTCGGCGCGCTGATGGGCGACGGCGCGGAAGCCGGCTGCAACGCTGTGCTGAACCCCGGCAGCATCGTTGGGCGCGGCGCGGTGATTTACCCGAACGTTTTCTGGCGCGGCATCCTGCCCGCCAACATGATCGCCAAGAACAAGGCGGGAATTGATGTTGCTGTCAAACGGCCAAGGGAAAATTAAATTACATTTGCGCCATGCCTGATAATCCGCACCAAAAAATTTATGGATTGGACGAAGCACAAGCTTTTGTAAAAGAAAACCTTTCTACTTGGGTTGATTTTCTTCAAGACCTTGCAAATTACGGATCCAATCTTATTCCGCGGTGTTATGTTTCCTGAATATTCCGAAGGTTGTAGTCGAAGGTGGTAGCATCTCAAAGATTTGAATCTCTAACGGCATGGTTTAATGCGCGCTCCGAATCCCAACGGGATTCGATCTTTCAGCCCAGCGTTGGCGCGCAGCGCCTACGCTGGGTCATCGCCCCAAATCAACATCAACTCCAACGGAGTTGCATCACCGTTCACCGCGCATTGATTCAACTCCTTCGGAGTAGAATTTCATTTTCACGGTTCACCCAGCGTAGCCGGATTTCATCCGTCAACGCTGGGCTGGATGATTTTATCCCGTTGGGATAATTTTCCGGCCATATTTCTGCCGCCCCTGTCGGGACTTGTTTCATTTTGTTCGCTGAACCCACGGTTTCACCGTGGGCTATTATCGTCCGTCGCTCTGCGACTTCAAAAATGGCTCGCAAATTTTCTGCGCGCATTTTTCCAGCGACTCATCCGGCTTTAATTCAATCCACTCCAGATTTTTTTGGGCGCGGAACCAGGTCAGTTGCCGCTTGGCGAACTGCCGCGTGCGGATTTTCACCAGCTCGATGGTTTCCTTCAATGACCGTTCGCCGCGCAGATGTTCCACCACCTGCCGGTAGCCGATGGCCTGCATGGCCGTTTTGTTTTCGGCAAGGCCGCGCTTGAGCAATTCGTGCGTTTCATCCACCAGACCGCGCTTGAACATCGCGTCCACGCGGGCGTCAATCCGCCGGCGCAAATCGTCCGTCGAACGGGTGAAAACAATGATGAATGTAGGGTAGACATTCTTGTCTGCCGGTTCTGGCGACTTTCCAGTCGCCAGTCCGTGCGGGGGTGAAACAGCATCCGCTTTCGCGGACACGGGACAAGAATGTCCCGTGAACCCGCGGACAGGAATGTCCGCGCTACGAGATCCGGGGAAAGTCTGGCCCCACCGCGATTGTTGTTCCGAAAACGGCTTGCCCGTCAAGCGGATCACTTCCACGGCGCGGATGACACGGCGCGGATTTTTTTTATCAATTTTTTCAAACGTGGCCGGGTCGCGTTCGCGCAATTCGTCCAGCAATTTTTCCAGCGGCGCGGCTTCGAGTTCGGCGCGCAGTTTGGGATTGGCGGGTGGGGCTTCGCCAAGTCCTTCGAGAAAGGCTTTGAAGTAAAGTCCGGTGCCGCCGCAAAGAATCGGCACGTGGCCGCGCGCCTGGATTTCCGCGACGGCGCAATGCGCGAGCCGGGCGAATTGCGCGGCGTCGAACGATTCGGTCAAATCGCAGATGTCAATGAGGTGATGCGGCACGCAGGCGCGGTCGGCGGGCGATGGCTTGGCCGTGCCGATGTCGAGTCCGCGATAAACCTGCATCGAATCGGCGGAAATGATTTCACCGCCGAGTTGTCCGGCAAGCCGCAGGGCGATTTCGGATTTGCCGACGGCGGTCAGGCCGGCGATGAGGATGGGACCCGCCTTTGCTTCGCTACGGCGCGGCAAGGATGGAGGATGGATTTTTGTGGTCATCTTCAATCCTCCATTTTCTATCCTCGTTTTGTTTGAGCGCGGCTGGAAAGAACTGCCGCGAGCAAGAGACCGGCGATGAAAATGGGGATGCTTGCCAATTGTCCCGACGTGAGGCCGTTGTGGATGTGGTCCGCCGGATAATCGCCCCGAAAGTATTCCACGACGGAACGAAACACGGCGTAGCAAATGAGATAGGTTGCGAACACCTGGCCGTTAAATTTTTTGTGCCGGAACAGCCACGCGAGGCCGAGGTAAAGGGCGAAATTCAACAAGGCATCGTAAATTTCCGTCGGATGCACGGGCGTGCCGCCGGTGGGATGATCGGATGGAAACCGGATGGCCCACGGCAGACTGCACGCGCGACCGTAGCAACAGCCATTCAGCAGGCAGCCGATGCGGCCAAAAACATTTCCGAGCGCAATGCTTGGCGCAAGCACGTCGACGGTTTTCCACAGCGGAAGTTTTTTCCAACGAATGTAAATCATGCCTGCAATCGTCGCGCCGATGAGGCCGCCGTAATACACCAGTCCGCCGTGTTGAATCATGAAAATTTCCCGGAGCGGCTGGTGGGCGAATTCGTCCTTCCAATAAGTAGTCACGTAAACGGCGCGCGCGCCGAGAATCGCGCCGAACATCAGCCAGAACACGATGTCGGCGATTTTTTCGCCGGAGATGTTTTCGTGCCGGGCGCGGCGGGTGGCCGTCCAAAGCCCCGCCAGGAATGCCAGCGCGATCATCACGCCATACCAATGAATCGTGAAGGAGCCGAGTCGAAACGCAATCGGATACACGGCGGGAAATTAAGGTGTGGCGGTGGAAATGGGAATTTAAATTTGCCGGAGGTCAGTTGGGATTGGTGGCGGCCACCGGATGCAGACGCTGCGTCAACTGTGGCGGCATCGGCGGCATCAATGCGGGTGGCAACGGCGGCCATTCGGGGACGTGGGTGACGAGATCGCGCCAGGTCTGGCGTTCCTTGGGCGACATTTGCGACCAGCGCTGGGCGTTTTTCAAAAAATCCTGTTTTTCCTGCGCGCTCATGCCGCCAAATTCCGTAAACGCGCGGATGCACTTAAAGCGTTGCACCGGGGGCAATTTCCCAAACGTCTCCAGCGTTTTTTCCATTTGCTGCTGCTCGGCGTTCGACAGGGTGTTGAGCGTTTTCTTTTTTTCCATCGGCGTCAGTTCAAAAAACTGGTTGCATTGTGCGGTGATTTTTTGACGCTGGTCCTCCGAAAGCGTGTTCCAGTGCGCCAAATCGTGGTCCGGCGGGCCGTGATGCCATCCGTGGTCCGGCGGCAGGGGCGGCATCGGCGGGCTGTTTGATGAATCCACCTGCATGAAATAGCGCAGGGCGCGCTCGTTCTCAAAAAATTCCTTCTGGAATGGCGGCGGCAAAATATCCCATAGCGTGAGGCGCGTTTTAACCAGGGCCCGCAGATCATCCGGAATGGCTGCCAGCCGCGCGGCACGGTTCGTCGGGGATTCGCGCATGAGGGGGAGCAAATACCAGCGGAGTTCGGTGGCGCGCAGGCATAATTCGCGATCGTTCGGGTCCAGCGCTTCGTATTCGCGCACCTTGGCGAGAATGCGGGCGCGGATTCCCAGCGGCCGATTCGTCAGATAATTTTCCCGTCCGGCGGGCGTCATCGCCAGGAGTTCACGGAATAAATCCACGGGTGACTTTAAGTGCGGGATCGGAGGCAGCGAAGGATTCGTCGGCGCGGAAAATAATTTTTGCGGAGCCCGAACATTCGTGGCCGTTTCGGCGATGAGCTGGAAAGCGGCAAACAGGCCGACTGCGAAAACGGCGGCGAGCCAGCAACGCACCTGCCACGAACGAATCATTGCATTAATGCCAGCAATTCGTCGTCCGCGTGCTGTGGCTGGCTCATGCGGCGGATGGCGTCAAAATTTTCCAGCGCTTCCGGGCTGGGCACCGGTTGTCCCCTGGTCACGAACGCAACGCTCCTGGCCAGCGCGGCGCGCTGGCTGTAAATTTCATGGTGATGGAGGGCCAAACCGGTGAAGGTAATCACCACCGCCGCGAATGCGACGCGCGGCACAAGCGTATGCCAGTTCCAACGCCAGCTCCAGCCGTGCGGTCGGGCCTCTTCGAGTTCGACCGCCTGAAGCACGCGCGCGGTGAAATTCGACGGCACGGGTGCGTCCGGCAACCGGGTGAGCGCGGCGTTTAAGGCTGATTCCATTTCCCAATCGGCGCGTGCGTCGGAATTTGCGGCGAGATAAGCGCGCAATTCGGCTTGTTCGGTTTCAGTGAGCTTCCGCCGCCAGCTGGATTCGCGGAGTTTGGAATGGAGTTCGTTGGCTTTCATGGTCTCGCTTTTGATTAAAAACCGGTGTCCGGACAAAGTTGCTCAAAAAATTGAAAGCGCAACTCGCTGTTCAAAACCGACTGGGTATGCTAATAGCAATGCAGCCGTAATACTGCTCAAAACACATGGCCGCCATTGCAACCAACGCCAACGCCAACGCGCCCGCCGTCTCGGGCAACCCGACGAATCGCCGGCGGTTTCTCGATGCCTGCCACTGCCGCGCAACGGATCGCCCGCCCGTCTGGCTGATGCGGCAGGCCGGGCGCGCCTTGCCGGAGTATCGCGAACTGAAGGAGAAGCATTCTTTTTTGGAATTGATTCAAACGCCCGGGCTTGCCGCCGAAGTCACGCTCCAGCCGGTTCGGCGATTCGGATTCGATGCGGCGATCCTGTTCAGCGACATCCTCGTCATTCCCGAGGCGATGGGTCAGCCTTACCGTTTCCGCGAAACCGGCGGCGTGGTCATGGACTTTGCCGTGCGCACACGGGCCGATATCGAGCGCCTTTCCGTCGAGCGCGTGACCGAACGCCTCAGCTACGTGGACAAGGCGTTGCGCCTGCTTCGGAAGGAACTCGGCGACCAGACCGCGCTCATCGGCTTCTCGGGTTCGCCGTGGACGCTGGCCACGTTTATGATGGAAGGCGGCAGCGCCGGGAAATACATCCGCGCCTTGAGCCTCTTTCGGGAAGACCGGAAAACTTTTTATGCGCTCGCCGGGAAACTCACCGCCGCCATCACCGCTTATCTGCAAATGCAAATCAACGCCGGCGTGGACGCGCTCCAGATTTTCGACAGTCACGGCGGCCAGCTCGCGCCGACGGAATTTCAGGAGGCTTCCGGGCGTTGGATGCGGGACATCATTGGCAGTCTCGGAGCGCCGAACTCCGATTCGGCGCGAACACGGACAAACGCGAAGTGCGCCGATTCAGAGATCGGCGCTCCGCCCGTCATTGTTTTTTCCCTCGGCACGCACGGGAATTGGGATGATCTCCTGACGACCGGGGCAAGCGTGCTGGGCATAGACTGGCAATTTCCGCTGGCTCACGCGCGCCGGCTTTTGCACGCTGACATCGCTCTTCAAGGCAACCTTGCGCCCGCGCTGCTCAGCGACGCCACGCCGGAAGTTGTCGCACAGGAAACGCGGGCCGTTCTCGAGGCCATGCGCGGTCGCAAAGGTCATATTTTCAACCTTGGTCACGGCGTGCCGCCCAATGCAAAATTGGAAAACATCGCCGCCTTGGTCGAGACGGTGCAAAAGTTCAAATGAACGGGACGGCTACATTTTTATCGTGATGAAGACGCTCAAAGTGGATTTGGCTTTGGTGGAAAAATACAACGTGGCCGGGCCGCGTTACACCTCCTACCCGCCCGCCACGAAATTCACCGACGCGATAACGTGGCCGCAGTTGGCCGAAAAAATTTCGGAAAACAACCGGACCGGGCGCGGCCTTTCGCTCTATTTTCACATTCCATTCTGCGAGACGCTCTGCTGGTTTTGCGGCTGCACCACCGTCATCACGCTCAATCACGACAAGGGCAGGGACTATGTGGATTACCTTGGCCGCGAGGTGGCGGAGATGGCGCCGCGGTTGAATCCGCAGCGCAAAGCCGGGCAACTCCACTTTGGCGGCGGTTCGCCGACTTTTTTACAGCCCGATGAAATCCGCCGCCTTGGCGAAATCATCCACCAACACTTCACGTTTTCGCCGGACATCGAAGCCAGCGTGGAAGTGGACCCGCGCCGGCTCACGCGCGATCACATGGTTGCGCTGCGCGAGATCGGTTTCAACCGCGCATCGATGGGCGTGCAGGATTTCAACCCCAGGGTGCAGGAAGCGGTCCACCGCATCCAGCCGCGCGCGATGACGCAACAGGCGATGGATTGGATGCGCGAGTTGGGTTACGGCTCGATCAACCTCGACCTCATCTACGGCCTGCCGCACCAGACGCCGGAGTCGTTCAACGAGACGCTCGATATCGTGCTGGAAATGAAGCCGGACCGGCTGGCGGTTTTCAGTTACGCGCACGTGCCGTGGGTCAAGCCCGCCCAAAAAATCCTGGAGCAGCAACAGCATCTCCCCGCCGCCGGGACCAAGTTGCAGGTGCTCAAGCTGGTCATTGAGAAACTCACCGCCAACAACCAATACGTCTATATCGGCATGGATCATTTCGCGCGGCCCAACGACGAACTGGCCGTGGCGCAGCGCAACAAGCAGCTCCAGCGCAATTTCCAGGGCTACAGCACGCGCGCCGGTTCGGACATCTACGCGTTCGGCATGTCCAGCATCTCGCAGATTCCCGAAGCCTACTGGCAGAACGAGAAGGAACTCCCGAAATACCAGGAAGCCGTGGATGCGGGCAAAGTGCCGCTACAGCGCGCGTATTTCCTGACCGACGAGGACAAAATCCGGCGGGAGACCATCATGCGCGTGATGTGCGATCTGTCGCTTGATTACGCCGCCATGAGCGCCAAGCTCGGCATCAACTTCGCGGAACACTTTGCGCCGGAACTCGCGTCGCTCGCGCCGTTTGAAGCCGACGGCCTGGTGCGCCGTTCCCCGACCGGGCTGGAAGTCACCGACACCGGCCGCCTGTTCATCCGCAACATCGCGATGTGTTTCGACAACACCCTCGCGCCGATGGGCGAACGGAAACATTCGCGAACGATTTGACCTTTCGGAGGGGCGAGTTCCACGAGCCCCCATTTTCAAGCCCCCATTTTCAACTTGCCGGACAATCCAGATGCGGCTCAATTTGGTTTCATGCAAGAACCAATCCGGGAACCAGGTCGCCTTGCGCTCCCGCATCTGGTTCCGTTGGAATTTCCGGATCAGACCGTTCTCCAATATGTCACCGTTTGTGCAGACAAACGCCGCCCTTTGCTGGCCAAGCCTGATATTGTCGCACTATTGCTCGATTGTTGGCGCAAGGCCGACCATTGGTTGGTGGGACGCTACGTTATCATGCCCGACCATTTGCATCTTTTCTGTGCGCCCGCGAAATTGCCGGTCACGCCGCTGAAACAATGGGTTCGTTTTTGGCGTGCCGAGGCAACCCGCCGCTGGCCGTATCCAGCGGAAAAGCCGGTTTGGCAACGCGATTTTTTCGACCGGCAGTTACGCCACGGCGAAAGCTATCATTAAAAGTGGCTTTATCTCTGGGAAAATCCAATCAAGGATGGTCTGGTGAAACGGCCGGAAGACTGGCCGTATCAAGGTGAACTCAATATATTGCCGTGGCATGATGCAACTTAATGAAAAATCGGAGGGGCGAGCTTTACGAGTCCCAAATGTTGTTTTTAGTCAGGGGCTCGTGGAACTCGCCCCTCCGAAAGGAATATGAAACTTGAAATCGTCCAATTTGTCTCGGCCAATAAAGCAGATTTCGTTGCTTTCTGGAGTAAGGAGTATTCTTATGATTTGGAACATCTCTACGATAAAAACATAGGAAAGTCGTTGGACAAAAACCGTGTGTGGGCATTATATAAATGGAAAAACAGCACGGAAGAAATCGCCAAGAAAAAGCAGCAATCGATCCGGACGGTCTATCTTTCGCAATTAAAAAAACTACCTAGCTTGTCGTCACATGAAGCTGGCAAGAAATATTTAGCATCTTTGCAGGGAGGTGCGATCTGGGACATTTTTTGGCTTCATTGCATCAATCACAGGCTTTTTCCCATTTTTGATCAGCATACCTATCGCGCGATGGCAAAAATCTGTAATTTTACTCTTTCAGAGTTACCCGACTCTCGCCCACAGAAAATCCAAATCTACTTTGACCACTATATTCCGTTCACAAAAACATTTCAAAATGTATCTCATCGAGATTTAGACAAAGCACTTTTTGCATACGGGAGATTCTTGAAACGAGGGTTAAGTGGCAAATAAACGAGGCATTATTTCCGGTTTTAAATGAAACCCGTCGCCATCATCGGGGCCGGCATCACGGGGTTGACCGCCGCGTTTTATCTGAAACGCAAAGGCATCCCGGTCACGGTTTATGAAGCGGGCGGGCGCGTGGGTGGCGTGATTCAGTCGCTGCGCCAGGACGGTTATCTCGCCGAGTTCGGGCCGAACACGATTCTCGAAACATCGCCGAAAATCGCCCAACTCGTCCGCGACGCAGGCCTGGAAACGCGTCGGCTCAATCCCGATCCGAAAGCGGAGGCGCGGTATGTTGTCCGCTACAAACGCCCCATGGCGATGCCGGGTTCGCCACTCGGTTTTTTCACGACGAAACTTTTCACCGCCAAAGCCAAGCTGGCCGTGTTGCGCGAACCGTTTGTGCCGCGCCGCCGCGATGGCGTCGAGGAAAGTATCGCGCAATTCGTTGTGCGCCGGCTGAACCAGGAATTTCTCGATCAAGCCATTGACGCGCTTGTGGCCGGAATTTACGCGGGCGATCCGCACCGGCTTTCCTTGACGCACGCTTTTCCCAAGCTCAAGGCGCTGGAGGACAATTACGGCTCACTGATCAAAGGCCAGATTTTCGGTGCGGGTGCGCGGAAGCGGAGCGGTGAAGTGGCCAAGGATCATGCGCCAAAATTTTCGTTTGATGAAGGTTTGCAAGTTCTGCCGGATACGCTGGCGGCGCGACTTGGCGACGCGGTGAGGCTAAACACCCCAGTTACAAAGCTGACGCAGACCGCTGCCGGTTGGACTCTCACGCTTTCGGAGGGGCGAGTTCCACGAGCCCCACTCACGGCGGGTGAAGTTGGGGACTCGCAGAGATCGTCCCTCCGGGAAACGCGAGTAGAACACAGCGCGGTGATTTATTGCGGCACGGCGTTCAGGCTGGCGGAGTTGAAAGTGATGTGTGGTAGGGCTGCGCTGCCGCGCAGCCTTGAAATGGGGGCGGCGCAGCAGCACCGCCCTACCGAGGATAAAGAACTTGAGCCGCTCGACCTCTCGCCATTTTCCGAAATCCGTCATCCGCCGGTGGCGAGCGTGGTGCTGGGATTTCGCCGCGAGGATGTGGCGCATCCGTGCGAAGGCTTCGGCATGTTGATTCCCAAAATCGAAGGCTTTAAAATTCTCGGCACGATTTTCTCGTCGTCGCTGTTCCCCAATCGCGCGCCGACAGGTCATTTGACGCTGACAAGTTACATCGGCGGCGAGCGTTATCCGGAACTTGCCTTGCTGCCGGCGGAGAAACTTGTCGCGCTGGTGTGTGAAGACCTGCGTGTGCTGCTGGGCGTGACCGGCAAAACGACCTTCGAGCACTGCGTGCTTTATCCTAAGGCGATTCCGCAATACAACGTCGGCTACGGTCGTTACCGCGAATTGATGAACAAAATCGAAAACAAGGTCGCGGGCCTTTTCTTTGCCGGCCACTATCGCGACGGCGTTTCGCTGGGCGACACGATTGTGTCGGGCGTGAATATCGTGGAACGCGTGGAAAAATCCCTGACTGCCAAATGAACAAAGGCGTTTTGCTGGTCAATCTGGGTTCGCCGGACTCGACCTCCGTCGGCGACGTGCGGCGTTATTTGAATGAATTTCTGATGGACGGGCGGGTGATTGACACGCCCTGGCTGCTGCGCCGGTTCATCGTGGGGATGATTCTCATCAACCGTCCGAAACAAGCCGCCGAGGCTTACAAAAAAATCTGGCTGCCGGAAGGTTCGCCACTCATCGTCACGAGCAAACGGGTGCAGACCGAACTGCAAAAGTGTGTCACCGCGCCGGTTGAACTGGCGATGCGTTATCAAAATCCGTCCATTCCAGATGCGATTCGGAAATTGCGCGACCGCGGCGTGGACGAATTATTTCTCATTCCACTGTTCCCGCACTACGCGATGTCGAGCTACGAAACGGCGGTGGAGCGGGTGAAGGAAGTCGTGGCAAAACTCGCGCCGCAAATGCGGGTCGAAGTCCAACCGCCCTACGGCGGCGCGCCGGATTACATCGCGGCCCTGGCGGCGAGCGCGGCAAATCATCTGGAGGCGGGCTACGACCATTTGCTGTTCAGTTTTCACGGCATTCCGGAACGGCATCTGCGCAAATCCGACCCGACCGGAGGCCATTGTTTGACCGTGTCGAATTGTTGCGAAACCGGCAGCCTGGCGCACGCGACGTGTTATCGCGCGCAATGTTTTAAAACGGTGGCGGCATTTGTTGCGAAAGCGGGCGTCCCCGTGAACCGGTATTCAATTTCGTTCCAATCCCGGCTCGGCCGCGACCCGTGGCTGAAGCCTTACACGGATTTTGAACTGGTGGAGTTGCCAAGGCGCGGAGTCAAAAAGCTTCTGGTCATCTGCCCGGCGTTTGTCTCGGATTGTCTGGAGACGCTGGAAGAAATCGGCATTCGGGGGCGGAGAATATTTTTAGAGGCAGGCGGAAAGGAGTGCGCGCAAATTCCGTGTCTCAACGAACATCCGCTCTGGATTGCGGCGCTGGAGAAAATGGTCCGGCGTTTTTTGAAAAACCAACCGCCGTCCTAAAGCCGTACATTTATCTTCCCGATTTTTCGCGCCCGGCCGGGTTCCGGAACCGGAGTTTGACGGTGTCCCGCAAAAAGCCAATCAACGTTTTTTTCTTCACCGGTTTCACGACTTCAACGGGTTCGCACTTGTGGCTGCAAAGCGTGCAGAGGAACAGCGCCAGGCCGCCTTTGCGTTGTATCACATGCACGCAACCGTTGCACATCACCTCGTTGCAGTGGGTGCATTTGTAGGTGACCGGCACCTGCGGATGACGCGGGCAGAGCAACACGCCACCTTCAAGCACCACCGGCGGTTTGGGACGCTCGTGCTCATACTTGGGGATCGCAACGTTGACCTCGGTGGATTCGACGAATAATTCCACGTCGCCCAAACTCACCGTCTGGCCGGGAAGCAGCCACGCTTCCTTGACCGGATCGCCGTTGACGAACGTGCCGTTGGTCGAGTCGCAATCGCGGAGCATCACACCTTCGCTCGACAACACCAGTTCGCAGTGGTTTGAGGACACGGTGGGATGATCAATGGGGAAATCACAGTCAGGGTCGCGCCCGACGCGATTGATGCCGAAACGCAGTTCTAACATCTGGTTTTCCAAACCCCCGGTCTTGATGAGCAATCTGGCCATGTTTCCTCCGAAACCAAGGTAATTCTGCGCGTTAAATAAACGAAAGTCGAGCGGAAAATGGGGGGTGGTGCAGCCTGAATTATGGCAATAAAGATTGGGAATTTATGTTAACCGGACCCGTTGGATTCACGGCAGCGGATTATGCGCAAAGGCAAACTCCCCGACAATTTTCCCGCCGATCAGGTGCTCCTGGATGATGCGTTCCAGCACTTCTGGCGCGCAGGAGTGATACCAGACGCCTTCGGGATAAACGACTGCGATTGGCCCGCGCACGCAGACGCGCAGGCAGTTGGCCTTGGTGCGATAAACCAGCGGCTCCGGGCCGGCGAGATTCAGTTCCTTGAGCCGCCGTTTCAAAAATTCCCAGGCGGCCAGTCCGTGCTCCTTCGTGCAACATTTAGGCTTGGCCTGGTCGGCACAAAGAAAAATGTGGCGCCGGAATTTTTCGATGCCGAGCGTTTCAACGGCGGTCTGCAACTCTGTTTTCATAAAATTCGTCCTCGTCCTCGTTCTTCGTCCCCGATCGGTTATTTTTCGAGGACGAGGACGACAACAAAAAGGAAGATAATGGCTCACCGCCAAAATGTCAGGCCCAACACGCCCGCGACGGCGATGAGGCCGCCGGTGAGCGACCGCGCGGTGATTTTTTCATCCTCAAAAATGCGCGCCAGCGGCAGCATGACGATGGGGGTCATGGCGATGATGGCTGTGACGATGCCGGTGGGCGTGTTTTCGAGCGCCCATTGCATGCAACTCACGCCGACCGTCTGCCCGGCCACGCTGTTGACCAGAACCCACGGCCAGAGCCGTAATTTTTCGCGCGGAGAAAATGAATCTTTCATTTGCGCATCGTCGCCGCGCCGTCGGGTGTGCCGCCATTTTACAATCAAAAAAATCAAACCGAGCGCGACGGCGCCGCCGATGACGCGCTGGTAGCCGGTCGTGCCGGGGTCGGGATGTTCGCCGGCCGCGTGCGCGACGAAGTAGGCTTTGCGGCTCAACACCGCGCCGAACGCGCCGCCGAGCGCGGCAATGGTGCTGGCCAGAATGCCAATCCACAACCGGCGCGGGGCGATTTTCAAATGATCGCCCGGCGCGAGCGCGACAACCACCCCGCTGAGAATCACGACCACGCAAAAAATTTCCGCGAGGTTCAGCCGGGTGCCGAGCCAGAGCCATTCGGTCAGGGCGGCGAACGGCGCGATGAGGCATTGCGTAAGCAGGACGGTCCGGCGGCTGCCAAGCCGCGGCAACGCTTGAAAATACGCGGTGTCGCCGAGGCCGATGCCGGCCAGTCCGCTCAGGACAAAAATGTGGAACGCCGCGCCGCTCGTGCCCGTGCCCAGCGTATTCGCCCAAATCGCCAGAAAAAACGTCGCGCCGCAGATGCGCCAGAAATTCGCCTCCACGCCGCCCAGCCGCGTCGAGGTGCGATGGCCGCAAATGGCGGAGATGGAAAACAACAGGGTGGTGAGCAGCGCGGCGAACATGTCGGGTGCGAACGGAAAATTTTTGGCGTGGCAAATTCGGTTTGCCGATTGCGCCGGGCGGATGAGCGGTCAGAGTTCCTCGTAATACTCGTCCGGGGCAATGTCACCGCCGGCTTCAACTTCCACGCCGCTTTCGTGGAGGATTTTGGCGATGTCCGGCGCAACCCAGTGCTTGTTTTTATCCTTTCTGGAAACCGGTTTGATGCGGTAGCGCCCCGCGGCGTCGTGTTCAAGAATCCCGCGTTCCTGCATCTGCATCAGGACGGTTTTGGCCCAGTCGGGGTCTTCGTAAAATTTCTTTTTGTTGCCGGCACGCCGGGCAATCTCCATTGCGCCGACAAACTCGGTTCCCCGGGTTTTGAGGAATTGAAAAATGTCACGCTCGTCTCCATCCATGACATTAATCTGGCAAATAACGGCACCCGAGTCGAGAGATTAAACCGTCCGCATAACTAATGCGCCCTGCAATTAATAATGAATCGTAGCAGCCGACGTGAGGAGGATCATTATTTTCAATTTACGAGCTGTGGCGGGTCGTGGGAGTTTTTATAAATCGCAAATCGCATATCGTAAATTCAATCAGAGCCTCGTTACCTCGGTTGCTACAAACAATTGAATTTCAGGTGTGCTGTTTTTCCTTTTCCCATTTTCCATTCGCCTTCATCTTGACGGCATGGAATTGTCCGCTGCAGAAATCCGACGCGCCGTGCAAGCCGCGCTGGCCGAGGACATCGGCAGCGGCGACGCGACGACACTCGCCACCGTGCCCGAAACCGCGACGGCCAGGGCCGTCATGCGCGCGCGTGAACCGCTCGTCGTCGCCGGGCTCGATTTCGCCGAAGCCGCTTTCCGCGAACTTTCTGCCGCAGTCAAAATTGAACGATTGGCCAAAGACGGCCGGCGCGTCAACGGCGGCGAAATTTTGCTGAAAATTTCCGGTTTGGCGCGTGCGATTTTGAGCGCCGAGCGCGTGGCCTTGAATTTTGTCCAGCGGCTTTCCGGCGTGGCGACGTTGACCGCGCAATTCGTTGATGCCATCAAAGACACGCCGGCGCAAATTCTCGACACGCGCAAGACGACGCCCGGCTGGCGGCGGTTCGAGAAATACGCCGTCACCTGCGGTGGCGGACGCAACCATCGCATGGGCATGTTCGATATGGTGCTCATCAAGGACAACCACCTCGCCGCGCTGCGTGATGCACAGCCGAACGCCATCATCGCCGCCGTCCAGCGCGCGCGCGAAAAATTTCCGCAACTGAAAATCGAAGTCGAGGCCGACACGCTGGAGCAGGCTGAGCAGGCCGCCGTCGCGGGCGCGGACATCATTCTGCTCGACAACATGAATCCCGTGCAATTGCGGCTCGCGGTGCAAAAAGTCAAAGGCCGCGCGAAAACCGAAGCCAGCGGCGGCGTGAATCTGGCCGGCGTTCAGACGATTGCGAAAACCGGTGTGGATTTCATTTCCATCGGTGCGCTGACGCATTCGGCGCGCGCGGTGGACATGGGATTGGATTTTGTTGAATGAAATTTAACGCAAAGACGCAAAGGCGCAAAGCCACAGCGCGGCAAAGCTGCAACCAAACTTTTTGGAGTGCGGCGGGAAGCGAAGCGCCACGCCGCTTTTACAACGTTGGTCGGCGTTCCAAAAGCGGTGTCGCCGCTGCGCTTTGCCACCGCAGTCCAAAATCCTCGCGGCGCATGATGATTCCGGGGGATTGCAGTGCAAAGAGATTTGAAAAGCTTGCGTCTTCGGGTCTTTGCGCCTTTGCGTTTATTTTTTGATGACCACGGACGCAAAAATTCTTTCCGCGTTGCGCGAAAATCCCGACGGCGTTTCGGGCGCAGACCTTGCCGGGCAATTGGGGGTCACGCGCGCGGCGATTTGGGGACGCATCGAGCAGTTGCGCCAGCTCGGCTACGAAATCGAGGCCGGTCCGCATTTTGGCTACCGGCTCGTCAGCGCGCCGGATGTGTTGCACGCCGACGATTTGCTCGCCCGCCTCGGCAAAACGAAGGTCATCGGCCGCGACATCCGCGTGTTCGAGCAAACGACCTCGACGAACGACGTGATCGAAAAACTCGCCCGCGACGGCGTCAAGGAGGGCGCTGTCGTTTTTGCCGAGTCGCAGACGAAGGGCCGGGGGCGGCTCGGCCGCAAATGGATTTCGCCCGGACGGAAAGGACTTTGGTTTTCCGTTTTGCTGCGGCCGGATTTGCGCCCGCAGGAAGCGACGCAATTGACGGTCGCTTCCGCAACGGCGCTTCGACGCGCGATTCAATCCGAAACCGGTTTGCATCCCGAAATCAAATGGCCGAACGACATTTTAATTGGCGGGAAAAAAGTCGCGGGCATTTTGACCGAGTTGAGCGCGGAATTGGACCGGGTTCGTCACGTCATCCTGGGCATCGGCGTGGACGTAAATCTGAGCACGAGCGAGTTTCCACCGGAATTGCGCAAGCTGGCGACTTCGCTCAAAATTGAATCGGGCAAAACGATTTCGCGCTCAGAACTGGCGACGGCGATTTTGCGCGAACTCGATGGCGATTACACACGGATTTGCGGCGGCTGCTTCGCGGAGGTGGCGGACGAATGGGAAGCGCATTGCCAGACGATTGGCCGCAACGTGACGATTCAAACTGGCGAGCGCAAGATTCGCGGCCGCGCCGAGTCGTTGGATGACGCCGGCGCCTTGCTGCTGCGCACCGAGCACGGGCATCTGGAGCGCGTCATCGGCGGCGATGTGACCTTGGAAAAGTGAACGGAGTGATGGAGTGATGGAGTGGTGCGGCGCTGAAAAAGATTTCCAACACTCCATTACTCCATTACTCCATTACCCCATGCTTTTGCTTTTTGACATCGGCAACACGAACACGCACGCCGGTCTGGCGAACAACCGGCGGGTCGTGAAGCAGACCGACATTCCCACGGCGAACTGGTTCAACGGTGCGGCGGCGAAGCTGGTGCGAAAATTCGTTGGCCGCGCCCGGCTTGACGGTGTGGCGCTTTGCAGCGTCGTCCCGCGTGCGACGCCGTTTGTCCGGGAATTCATCGCCCAACTTGGAGCGCCGAGCACCGGCTCGGCTCGAAAGCAAATTCAGCAACATGCCGGGACGGTGCCCGGCGTTCCGATGCTTGAATTGACGCCGAAAACTGTATGCGGCGTGGGGATTGATTATCCGAAGCCGGACACCATCGGTCCGGATCGCCTGGCCAATGCGGTTGCCGCGCGACATCACTTTGGCGCGCCGGTGGTAGTGCTGGATTTCGGCACCGCCGTCACGTTCGATGTGATCAATCGCGCCGGCAACTATGTCGGCGGCATCATCGCGCCGGGGCTGGCGGCGATGACGGATTATTTGCACGAGAAAACGGCATTGCTGCCGCGCATCAAAATCCACGAAATCAAGACGAGCATCGGCAAAAGCACCGAGGAAGCGATGCTGGTCGGCGCGGTGCATGGCTATCGTGGGCTGGTTCGTGAATTGATTGGCGAGCTGAAGCGCGAGTTGAAAACAAAACATCTGCCGGTTGTCGCCACAGGCGGTTACGCGAAGCTGATTGGGTCCAAACTGCCGGAGATTTCAGCCGTTGAACCGAATCTGACGTTGGAAGGTTTGCGATTGACGTGGGAAGCGACACGCAGTCACGGCCATTTGTAACTGAGGGTGGCGAAAATCCCGTGCGAGGTGAAATTGTTCAGGTTGTTGCTGCTTGGTTCCGAGTATTGGGAAAATCCGTAGCGCAGGGAAGCGGATACCCGGTCGCTGAACCGCCGGGTCAGGCCGACCAGCAGTTGCTGGTGGGTAAAATCAATTCCGAGGGGCACGCCGGCGGTGTTATGCTGCCCGTAATCACCACGCGAGAAGTTGTAGGTGGCCTGCAGGCCGGTTTTCGGGTTCAAAGCGTAACTGGCGATGGTGATGATGGTATAGACGTTGCCGCTGTAAGGGACAACGGACGGATCGCCGTGGCTGGCCGTCGTCAGACGGGACAGGCTGTAAGTGAAGGCGCTGTAAAAATAAAATCGCCGGACGGGCGTGAGCGTGGCGCTGAACCCGAAAGTCTGGGCGTCATATTTTCCAGCCAGAATCGTTCCCCCGGGAGAAACCGGAGCAAGCGTGGCCGCGTCCACGGCCGGGTCGGTCCGCGTTGAATAATCCGTGCTGGCAATCTGGTAGGTCAACGTGGTTTTGAGCCAGTTTGCGGGCCGCAGGGCGAGTTTCGTTTCAAACTCGCCGCCATGAATGGTGCGCCCGAGAATGAAGGCCGGGTATCCGTTGGTCGGAGTGCCGAGACCGCTGCCCCATACGTCCCGGGAATGGTTGTAGTCGGTGTCGCTGGATTTCCACCGGTATTCCGCGTTCAAGGACGACCAGCGCCAGGGCGAGGTGTTGAAACCGCCGCGAAGATTGTAGCGGTAATTCGTGGCGTCGGTCTGGCGGGTCAGGGCGCCGGCCGGGGCCTGCGATTGAGATTCTTCGATGCTTTCCTGTTCGAACCGGGTGTCGGCAAAAAGGACCGTGAAGGGAATTTTCGTAAAACGAAGGTTCGCTTTTTGCATGGACTTGAATGTGTCCAGGTTGGCATTTTCGAATGCATTGGTAATGAGAAATTCGAGATTGGGCGCGTTGCCGAAGCCCTCCTCGTGCGTCCATTCGTTTTGGGTGCCCACCGAAAAGCTGAGACCGGCCAGCGGCGTGAAGAGGCTGGTCAGGCTGAAAATTTCCGATTCGCGCCGGAGCGTGATTTCCTGGCTGTTCCAGGAAAGGCCGAATGCGCCGTTGGTTTGATTGAAAAAGTCGGTGCCTTCGAGTTTGGAATAGTAACCGCCGCCGGACAAATACCACCAATCGCGGATTTGTTTTTCCAGCGTCAACGTGTTCATGCCCTGCACGTGATTATACTTGTCCCGCGTCTCGGTGGTGCCCGCGGCCTGGAAGGCGTTGGTTTCATCACTGCGGTTTTTTTCGTAGTAAAACTCGACGCGGGCATTGTCCTCCAGGTGCCAGCCGTCGAAATCGTGCGTCACGTCGAGTTTGATGATATGCGTGTGTTCATCAATCGCCTTGATGGACGGGACAATATTGACATTCTCCCTGTTCGCCTGGCCCCAATCCAGCATGGACTTGTTGCCTTGTTTGAATTGATATTCGTAACCCAGCACGATTTGCGGCCAGCGCGGCAGGGTGAGGCCCAGATCCACCCAGATCCGCCCGTTGTCCACGTACAAATCGCGGTTGAAATTGAACTCCGGCGGGGCCACGGCGGGATCGTATCCGCCGGTATCAGTGTAATACTTGCGCCATTCCTCGAAACCGGCATGGACAAAACCCCGGTCCGTTTCATCCAGCGCCAGTTTCAACCGGAAATCCTGGTCGGGAACAATAAAATGTCCCTCCAGTAAAAATTTTTCGTTGGGACCGGTTTGCTGGCTGAACAAAGCGTCCGTGACTCCGCCCGCAAAACCCTCTTTCATGCCCTCGAGTTCCCGGAATTTGGATTTGTCGCCCTGAACCCCAATCCAGCGAAAGGTCGGTTCAAAATTGAGCCGGAGAGGTGAAGCTTGATTGGTGGTGTTCCAATTTGCGCCTTGATCAATCCACGCCCACAGGAGGCCGATTTGTTGGGGCGTGAGCGATGGTCCATGGTCGGGCGGCGGCATTTGGATGTCCTTGTCCAACCCGGCTACATAGGCGATCAATTTGCTCCGGTTGCTCTCGCCGGGAATGATGTCATTGGTGTTGTTGTTACCGCCCTTGAGCGCCGACTCGCGGTTGTCGAGGCGGAAATGGCTCTTCGGCTTTTCCGGCCCGTGACAACGCAGGCAGGACGCATCCAGAATGGGTTTGATGTCGCGGTCGAAATCAATCTGCCCGCTGGCGGGTGGCGGAAGTGGCGGTAGCGGTTCGGGTTGGGGCTCGTCGGCGGAGGATGACAGGCAACCGGTCAAACACAGAAGAAAAGCCAGGATGCGCGGCTTGAATTCGTTTGGCGGGGAGACTTTCATGCCATGCTTTGACCGCGCGTTCAATACCTGAGCCGGGGATCCACGTTGGAACCGTGAATGGCCGTGTGGCATCCAGCCGTCCAGCACGTGCCGATTCGCAAAAGCCGGGTATGGTCCGTATTCCCGATGTAAATGCTTCCATTGGGGACGCTCGGGCCCTGGACCTGGGCGTGGCAACGCAGGCAAAGATTGGGGTCGCTCGCCACGAGCATTTTCTGGTTGATCGAACCGTGCGGGTTATGGCAGGTCGTGCAACCTTCGCGCAACGCCGCGTGCTCGAAAACAAAGGGCCGTGTCTGGTCGCGATGACATTGCGCGCAGCTTTCGTCCTGTCGGGCCATGGCCAGCCCGCCTTTTGGCTTGAAGATGTCGCCGCCGTGGGGATCGTGACATTGCACGCAACTCAGGTGGCCTTCGATGACCTGATGATGCTGCGGCAGGCTAAATTCAGCGTGAACGTCGAGATGACATTGAAAACAGGATGACGGGTCCGGGCCGGGATTGATGATGAATAATTTTGCGCCGCCGGCTTCGATGTGCTTGCTGCCGGGACCGTGGCAGGATTCGCAGCCGGTTTCGCCGACCCTGGCCGCATTTTCAAAATGGACCCGCGCATGCGGGCTGGCGGGAAATTTGCGGACGATGTCGGCGTGACAATCCAGGCAGGCCTTGTTGCCGACGAAATGTGCGCCGGGAATTTCCAGCGGCACGACCACGGCGTCCGGTGTGGTGGAACACGAAATCAAACAGACCGCCGCGCCGCCGGCGGCGCCAAGCGCCATCGTTACGGCCAATATTCGCTTTAGTTTCAATGGTTTTGACTTTGTGCATCCGGTTGATTCGTTACGGCGGCGGCCTTGATGATTTCGGCAACAATTTCGTCTGAAAGATCCCCGCCAGTTGGAAAAACCATCTGCAGATGACCACTGGCGTCAACGATGAGCGTGCGAAAATTGTGGTTGAAAGTGCCGGCGTCGAGTTCATAGCTGGCGCCTGATTGCCGGGCGAGTTCGCCGATTTTGTCCGGTGGCCCGGTCAGAAAACTCCAATGTTTCGGATCGTATTGATAACTATTGCCGTAGGCTTTGAGCATGTTCGGCGTGTCAAATTCCGTGTCGAAGGAAATTGAAAGGAAATGCCAGTTGGCGGGAGCGCCGGGCAGGGAACCGAGTTTCTGCGATGCCGCCTGAAAATTTTTCGACAGCCGCGGGCAATAATCGGGCAGCGGGCAGCGGGTGTAAAAAAATGTGATGGCCAGCGCCTGACCGCGAAAATCGTTCAAGCTCACCGCCTGGTCCAGTTCATTGGTGAACTTGTAATCCAGGAGCGGATGATTCGGTCGGACGACCGGTGGATTGGTCGGGGTTTGAATTGGGGGCAGGGATACGGTCCCGATTTTGGCGATGTGCTCCACCCAACTCTCCGTTTCAGTGACCTGGAGTCGGAATGAAATTTCATCGCCGCGGTGCAGGCCGGCCAGTTCTTTTGGGTCTTTCACCTTGAACGGCATGGTCATGGCCGCCATGTAATTGGAAATGGCTTCGTGGCTGATAACAACCGTTTTGTTGTCCGGGTTGAGTTCCTTTACCACTCCCTTGGCCGGGAACATCCGCACGTTCGTTGCCCCTCCGCCGGATGGTGGAAAAGATCCGGCGGATTTTGCACCGGACAAAATCAGCGTCAACAAACCGAACGACAATGCGCTGACGAATAATCCCCGCAGCCTCATATTTTTTAGCCATGATTGCCCGTTTCCGACCAGTCACCCCCAACGTCCGCTTGTGACAAAGCAACGAATCACGGATTCGGCAGGCGTCCAACACGATAGAATCCCGGATTGACCGTCGCGTTTATGTCCGTGAAAGTCACCGGGCTGCTTCCTGCCGTATTGGTGACGAGGGTGGTCCAATTGGGCGAAAGCAGATTGGTGGAACGTTGGACGATGTAACTCAGCCCGGCATTCGCCGTGTAACTGAACCTGAACTTCGTGGGCGGCACCGGCTGCGGCGCACTGAGCAGCACCGACACCGGAGTGACGACGCTGATCGCGACCTGGTTGGTGGCGGTGGCGCCGCTGTTATCCGAGGCGATGGCAAAAAGAGTATAGCCGCCCGCGGCCAGATTGTTGGTGACGCCGAAGAAGGGGGCGGTGGCCTTGTTGGCCACCACGTTTGTGCCCACGCGAAATTGCACGTTGGTGACCGTGCCGTCCGTGTCCGAGGCCGAGGCTTGGATGGTCACGTTGGCCGGCGCGGTGAAGACATTGCCGGACACGGGATTGGTGATGGTGACGGCCGGCGGCAGATTTGCGGCGGCCACAATGATGGTGCCTTTCATGCCCAAGCTGACATGGATGGTGCAATGATAGGGAAAAGTGCCTGCGGAAGTGAACGTCTGGGTGAAAGTGTGTGGTGCCGGAACAGACGTCGAATCCCACAGTCCATTGGTATCACTCGTTGTTGAATGCGGGGTGATCCCGGTGGAATTCCAGGTCCAAAGCACCGAATCGCCGGTGGCAATGTTGGTGGTGGCCGGAAAAAACGACAGCACATTGCCGTTCGCAACACCGACGGAGACGGTCCGCGCCAACCCGGTGAGGGAGCAGCCGAAAACCGCCAGGGCCGCGCTCAAGAGCATTACTTTGAATAAATTACGCATCACATTCATAATGGTTCATCAAGTTTGTTCCGTCTGTTTCTGGCCGGAAAAATTGGCGAAACCTAATGGCAGGGCGCCAACTGTGACCGCCGAAAACGTTTTGAGTGAAAATGCCACTCCCACTTGCAGGTAAGATGAACCGGGAGAACAATTGTTCCCGGTGATTTTTTGCGGGAACAATTGACGTTCTGCGGGCTCTTAACTTCAATGTTGCGATATGGCTGAAGGCCCGGATTTTGAGCAGTTGGTGCCTTGTTATTACGAGCCGCTGTTCCAATTTGCCTACAGTCTCGCGCGGGACGAAGCAGACGCCTGTGACCTTACACAAGAAACTTTTTGCATTTGGGCGGCCAAGGGCCACGACCGCATATTCAAAGTTTCCTCTGCAACCCGTCATGGATTGGGCAGCCGCCCGACACGGTAAAAGCCAGAGCCGTTCGTCGCGTGATTGTCCACGAAGACGACCGGATTGCTCGCCGCCGTGTTGGTGACAAGCGTAACCCAGTTGGCCGTGGTACCAAGGCTGGAAGGCACAGAGCCAAGGCACAGCACAACTGCCATGGCGATGACCGATAAAATATTTTTCATGAAAAAGGCCATAGATGTTTGCCTCGTGTTTAAAGGCGCGGGGACGACATTTGTTCCCAACACTTCAGGTCTAATACATGTTGTTTGATTGTTTTTCTGGTTTTTGAAATCAGTATTGAGCTTCACGGTGCCAACGAGAGGCGGTAAAACCTTTGCGGGTTGTTCATGGCGTCGGGGTCCACGAAGGTGAAACTGTTCGTCGTGGGAATGATCGTCGCGATGGTTTGCCAACTCCCGGAACCAAGGTCGGTGCTTACTTGCAGGTAGTTGGTGGTGTTGGGAGTCAGGTAATTGATCGTGAAAATAAACGATCCATTGGAGACGAAATGACCGCCGGACAGCGAGCATGGGGCCGCGTTGTAATCCGGCGAAAAGTCCACAATGGTGCTGTTGGTGATCGGCGCGGTGTTGAGCGGCATCGTGTTCGTGGCGCTTTCATTTTCGAACTCCGCCTGGAACGACTCCACTTCGACGGAACTGAAGCTGATCCCGTGGCCGGCCAGGGTTAACTGGCCGAAAAGCGTTCCCCGCACAACCGGAATGTCCGCGCCGGTCGTCGGGTCGTGGATGATGCAGTCGTTGTTGAAATACACCGACACGGCGGTGGAATTTTCGTGCTGATAGACAACATGCGGCGGGAACAAAGAAATGTTGGTCTGCTGGACGAGGAGCGGATCCACGTTAACCAGTTGAATGGCCGGCAGGGAACCGCCGGCCGGGAGATCCACCACTACCTAAACGTTGAAGAAACTATTGGCGGGAAAGTCGTCCTGCACGCTGCCGCCTTCGACCTGGCCGGCGCTCACGGGCCGGGTCGGGGCCTGCATCCCGGCCTTGACCGAAAATCCCACGCGCGTGGTTAATGAATCAACCATGTGAATGGATTTGAGAAAAGTGTGAATTTCACGCGCTCCGCCGGTCGGGCCTGGCCAGGTGGGATGAACGACCAACTGGCTTTCGTTGACATAGGTGCGGCCTGGCGCTTGACCTGTTAGCGTTCCGGCGTAATCCACCGGCCAATCAAGGTATTCGGATCGTAAAGTGTGGGACTGGTGATGACCCCGTTGTGGTAGAGCTTTATGTGCTTGGTTGACAATACGCTTCCCAGCGGGCTGTTGGGTATGATGACGTCAAAAATCTTGACCCATGCCTGATCGAGCACAATTTGAAATTGGCCGAGTGAAGGAGTGACATCGTCGCCTGCGGGATACGTGGCGAATGTTTGCGCTGCCGTTTTGGCCGGCGTTCCGAGAATGACACACGCCAGAAGTGGAATCAGCAGCCGCGCGCATTTGCGGCGGCGGATTTCAATCTGGATCGCGGCAGTTGTTTTGGTTTCGAGCGGTGCTATTAAATTATTTTTCATAGTTTTGTTTTTCTGTTTTTTTTTCTGTTTGCGGGTTTCCGTAAGCATCACGGCGGCGTGAGCCGGCGGACGTCACCTGTCCGTCCTGTGGGACCAAGTATGGTTGAGCTTAATAGATAGATTTCCCCTGCTTCGTCCTCGCCGAATCCCTTGATGAAGCGCACCAAGCGGCCGCCAGTTGGCCAGAGCTGGAACGAAAAACGCTCCCAAATCCCGGGGCGCATTTATGCCAGGTAATAAATCTGCCCGTCAGGCACGCCGAAGCTGGTGTTGAAGTCGCCGAAGACATACTGCCCGGCCAGGTTCGGTGTAGTTCGTGCCACGATAAACGCAGCCGCCGATGATGGCGATGCCGGCGGAACCGTGGCCATATTCGTAAATCGGATAATCGAGCGTGGTGACGTTGACGTTGAGCGCGGCGGCCGTGGCGAATGGTCATCAATCACGGTACGGCCAGCCGGTAGAACACGCTGCCGTTGGACTGGTCAAGAGGAACGACGACGTGATTGGTTGCCGCCGATCCTGGCACGGTGCCCCAGTTCGTGCCCAGTCCAACGCTCAGGCTGTTGGTCTGCGCTTCCAAGTGCCCACCGGTGGGGGGCCAGGATATGTCCAACTGATTGCCGTTCCTCTGGAACGCCAGGCGCAGAGCGACGAGCTTGTAAACGATTCCGCCGGTCCCATTCGCCGACGTGTTGGTCACCAAGGCGTAAATCTCGCCATCGGCGTCCTGGCCGAAGCCATGCACAGTAAGGCCATTCGGCAGAATTGCCGAGCCGCCAAACTGGGACAATGGAAACGCCTTGATCTGACCGGTCTGAAGATCGGCGTAGAAGAGACGACCGTTCACCCGCACCGGCGTCGTTATCAGGGCCAAGTCGCCGAAGATATACTTGCCGTATAGCTCCGGGATCGCGGTGCCGCGATAGACGAAGCCGCCGGTGATGGAGATGCCTTCGTTGTGGTCGTATTCCAGTGTTCCCAACGTGCCGGAAATCGGGTCAATCAGGCCCGCCGGAAGTCCCGGGCTGCGATTTCCCGGCGGCGTGCCGATGGTGCCGGCAGGCCCGGCCGGACCGTTCGTTTGGTTGAAAAGGAAGTCGCCTTCCTTGACCGCCCAGCCGAAGTTGCCGCCGAGGACAATGCGATTGATCTCCTCAACGTTGTTCTGGCCGACATCGCCCTCAATCAGGTCGCCAGTGACGCGGTCGAAGGCAAACCGATACGGATTGCGCAGACCGTAGGCGTAGATCTCCGGCACCTGGCCCGGCCCCTGGAACGGGTTGCTCGTCGGGATGCGATATAGTCCGTTGGTGCTGATCGGGTCGGAGCTGCCCGGCGTCAGGGCGGGATTGAGCGGGTCAAAGCGCAACATTTTGCCGAGCGGGGTGCTCAAGTTCTGGGCGTTGCCGCCCGGCACGATGTGGCTCGGTCCGACATCGTTGGCGTTGCCACCATCACCCAACGCGAGATACATGTAGCCGTCCGGTCCAAAGGTGCATGTGCCGCCGTTATGATTGGCTGCATTCTTGCCGAACGAGATGACCTCCCGGCGCGAGGCGGGATCAACGACATTGGCGTTCGTGGACGAGATTTTCCACTCGTTGACGACGTTCCTGTAGTTGTTCGTGACCCCGTTTGGCACCACGTAAGTGGGGTTCGTCCCTGCCGGTATCAGTTCGCTGTTATAGGTGTAGAGCGTTTGATAACCGGGGCTGGCCGGGTTGTTGAAACCTGGATGAAAAGCCAGTCCGAGGAAGCCGCGTTCGTCGTTGGCGTTGGACGGAACCAGCGGCGGTGCCACGCGGCTCTGGATGTCGAGGGCCGACCCGGGCAACAGGGTCCCGTTCTGGATGATCCGCAGCAACCCGTTCTGCTCCACGACGAATAGTCGGTTGGTGTCGCCGGGCGGACTGATGGCGTAGTCGGGCGCGGCCAGGTTGGTGGCGACGGGTTGCAGGAGGATGTTAATGCTGCCGTTCGTAATCGGGGGCAGGTATCTGGCTATGATCACATGAACTGGCGCCGAGGTCGTCGTGGCGCCGAGGTTGTCCGTGGCTACCGCGGTCAAGGTATTTGTGCCAAGCGCGAAGTTGCCCGAGATTGAGGTGCCGGAGAAGTTGTAGGGTCCGGTGGAAAAACTGCGCAGCAACACGGCCCCGTTGAAAAGCTGGACGTTCGTCACGCTGCCATCCGAATCACTGGCGGAGTTCTGGACGGTCACAGTGTCGGTGTTGCCGAAGGTGGCGTTATTAGCCGGGTTGGTGATGGTCACGCTGGGTGGCCTGTTCCCAATATTGACCGTCACGTTCACGACGGTGGACGTGGTGGAGAGACCGAGGTTGTCCGTGGCCACCGCGGTGAGCGCGTGGGCGCCGGTGGCGAGGCTGGCCGTAACGGTGTAGGGTGTGTTGTTGGTCCCGCCAAGGAACGTGCCCCCGTCGAAGAATGCCACATTCGTGACGCTGCCGTCGGAGTCGTTCGCGTTGGCGGTGATGGGGACATTGGCTGGCGAGGTGAAGGAGGCGCCGTTAGTGGGGGAAGTGATGGTGACGGTGGGAGGATTGTTGTCAGCCGGTGGAGTGGCACGCTGATAAGAATACGCGCTGCCAATGCTCCAGGAAGTGAAGGTGATGTCTATGTAAATGTCATCCGTTTTGAGATGGACGACGGCGTTCACGCCGACCGTGTTCGGCGGGCCGCCATGAATATTTTTGGACCAAGTGTTCCAATCCGTATAGGAAAGCGAAGCGTAGTTGGCGGTCGTCCCGTCGGCCCACTCGGTGTCCGCCGGGCTGAAAAAATGGGTGAAGCCGGCTTCCGTTTTGGCGTTGTAGAGTCCTTGACTACCCCCGCGCGTCAGCCACACGTTGGCCGTGATTTTGTCCGGTTCGGTGGCATTGCTCTCGCTGACGGGCGGGCCATTCCAAATCGTGGCGGCTTTCGTCGCCACTGGCGCAGCCAGACCGGCGAACAAAAGGAGTGTGAGCCATCCTGCGGCGCTCACGAGGCTGGTTGCTTGAAGTGACCGGACGGTTATGAATGATTTTTGATACGTGAAGATTTCTAATTTCATAGGTTCGTATATGTTAACAGCTAGGTTCGGACGGATAACAGTTTATGCCATTGCGTTTTATCTGCCATAAACACCCGGCAATGCTCGCTTCGTTTAGTGAGAGCGATGAAGACGAATATTGTTCCCGGCAATTTTAAGTTCGCATTTCACGGGAACAAATGTTGCACTAAAGCCTCTTACTATCGATGACTTGACATGGCTGACAACGTGGAATTTGAAAGCCTGGTGGCTCGTTATTACGAGCCGCTGTATCAATTTGCCCTCAGCCTCGCGCGTGACGAGCCGGACGCCTGTGACCTTACACAACAAACTTTTTGCATTTGGGCGGCCAAGGGCCACCAGTTGCGCGATGCCTCCAAAGTGAAAACCTGGCTCTTCACCACCCTGCACCGCGAGTTTCTCGGCGCGCGACGAAGGCAAACCCGCTTTCCGCACATCGAACTGGAATTCGCGGCGGCGGAACTTCCCGTCGTGCCGCCGCCCACCGCCAACCGCCTCGACGCCGGACAGGCGCTCGATGCCCTGGCGCGCCTGGATGAAATTTATCAGGCGCCCGTCGCGTTGTTTTACTTGCAGGATTGTTCCTACAACGAGATTGCCGAAATTCTCGACGTGCCGCTCGGCACAGTCAAATCGCGCCTCACCCGCGGCCTCGGACGGCTGCACCAACTGCTGACGGACACCACCACCAACGCGCAACCCCAACCACCAAACTTGTGAATCGCGACGAAGCCAAAACCATTTTACTGCTCTACCGGCCCGGCACGGCGGACGCCGATGATCCACAAATTGCCAGGGCGCTCGAGCTGGCCAGGCAGGATCCGGAACTGACGCGCTGGCTGGTGGAGCATTGCGCGCGGCAGGAGACGTTGCGCGCCGGATTCCGGCAAATCACCGCGCCCGCCGGATTGAAGGAGCAAATCATTTCCGAACAGGCGGCACAGGAGAAAGTTATTTTCTGGCGGCAGCGAGCGGTTCTGGCGGCGGCGGCGGTCGTTGCGGCGCTGGTTGTCCTGGCACCCCTCTGGTTCCAGCACCGCGGAAATGAAGAGACATTCGCCATTTACCGAAGCCGGATGGCGGGCGTCGCGCTGCGCGGCTACACCATGGATCTGGCGACGAATAATCCGGCGCAGGTCCGCGCCTACCTCGCGCAAAATCACGCGCCGTCGGATTACGTTTTGCCCGCGCCTTTGGAAAAAACCGCCGTGACCGGTTGTGCGATTGAAGGCTGGCAGGGCGCAAAAGTTTCGATGATTTGTTTTCACACCGGCAAGCCGCTGCCGCCGGGACAGCAAAGCGACCTTTGGCTGTTCGTCATTGACCGTTCCACGGTGAAGAATGCGCCGCCGATGGGTTCGCGCCAGTTTGTCCAGGTCAACAAACTCATGACTGTGACCTGGACGCAAGGAGACACGTTGTACGTGTTGGGGATGGAAGGAGACGAACAAACACTGCAACAGTATTTGTGAGCACGGCCGGTCGTCAGTGGTGATCCACGCTCATGTGACCGAGCACCCACTCGAGGTCCTGGTTCCCGCTGGAGGAAACAGAAATGGGGAGGTTCGCGCCATCCGGAATCGGCGGACGGTAGGTGTCGGGTTGCGTCCAGCGATGCAGCGAGCTGTGTCCATCGGCAAACGAAAACGCGGCGCTGCCGTTGTGATAGGAAGCGGGCAGGTCGTGCCACTCCGGATAATAGTCGCGTTCCAGAAAATAGCCGTCGTTGATGCTGTCCGGGTGCTCGTCGAGAAACACAAAAATTTCCACCGGCTGCGGAATCTGGGTGATTTTAAAGAACTGCGTGTATTCAGGGTTGTTGATGTTGAAGCCGTTGGTGGAAAAGTCGCCCGCGTCGCCAACCATCGCGTTCATTGAATAACTGCGGATGCGCCTGTCCCAGCCGGCGGCGCTTTGGGCCGCGCTGACGACGTGGTCGGAGGGACAACGGTAAATGGCCGTCGCCTGACTGACAAAAGGGCCGAGACTCGCCTCGGTGAGGGTGGCGGTGTTGGTATTATCCGGGTCAAGCCCCCAGGTCATGACATTGTTGACCCAGTTGAGCGGGGTGCGAAACGACGACCCGACCATGCCGAGGTTGTAGGGCAGCCGGCGTTCGAAATCGTCCGCGTAGAGTTGCCACCCCAGGGTGAGCTGCTTGGTGTTGTTCAGGCACAGGATGGCCTGCGCCCGCCCTTTTGCCTGGGACAATGCCGGCAACAAAATCGCCGACAGGATGGCGATGATGGCAATCACCACCAGCAGTTCTATCAGGGTAAACCCCTTCCCTCTTGCTTCGCTGGCAAGCACTGAAGTCCGGGAAACGGGCAAAATGATCATGGCACGAATTCAGGAAACCATCCCCTGAATGTCAGATTTAAATTATTACGCTTACTTTTAACCCATGTCAAAGCTCAAAATGGCTTGAATTCAGGCGTCACCGGGAATTCCGCGATTGCTCCCGTGCGCTGCTTTCCGCAAAATCACGCGCCTATGGCCAGCGGCCGCCGACAATATCCGTTTCATCTGATTGAACCGAAATGGCAGCAATTTTGGGGCGAACAACAGACGTTTCGCGCCTTTAATCCGGGCGAAGTGCTCCCGGACGGGCATCCTTTTGCCCGACGCCATAATCTTTCCGGCAGGGTGGCCGCCACGCAGTTGCCGCCTAAATTTTACATTCTCGACATGTTTCCCTACCCATCCGGCGCGGGACTGCACGTCGGCCACCCGGAAGGTTACACCGCCACGGATATTCTCGCGCGATACAAACGCGCGCAGGGATTTCATGTGTTGCATCCGATGGGTTGGGACGCGTTCGGACTGCCTGCTGAGCAATACGCCATCAAGACCGGCCAGCATCCGCGCCAGACCACCGAGGTGAACATCGCCACGTTCAAGCGGCAGATCCAGTCGCTCGGCTTCAGCTACGACTGGTCGCGCGAACTCGCCACCACCGACCCCGGTTATTTCAAGTGGACGCAGTGGATTTTCCTCAAGCTTTACAATTCATGGTTCAATCCTGATACCAACAAGGCTGAATTAATTGAAATTCTTGAAGACGTCATGTCAGAAAATCCAAAGCGGGAATGGACAAAAGGAGAATACGGTGAATATGTGTCAGGCTTGCGGAATGGGTATGTGCTAACCCCCACAGAAAAACGAGCTGAATTCAGGCGCAAGGAAATAGACAAGCATCGTCTTGCATATGTTGCTGATGCCCCTGTTTGGTGGTGTGAAACGCTTGGCACTGTGTTGGCAAACGAAGAAGTTATAGACGGCAAAAGCGAAGTGGGCGGCTATGAAGTCAGCAAAAAAATGATGCGCCAATGGATGCTTCGCATATCCCGTTATGCTGAACGATTAATCGCCGATCTCAACACCATTGACTGGAGTGATTCGCTCAAGGAAATGCAGCGGAATTGGATTGGCAAAAGCGAAGGTGCAACGGTTACATTCCAAATTGAAATTCCAGGTCCGAATCGTTTGTCGATGGACGTGTTCACAACTCGGCCTGATACGTTGTTTGGCGCGACATACATGGTTGTGGCACCCGAACACTGGCTGATTGATAATATTCTTGCTGCTGCGAACCATAACTATCGGGTCAACGGTCAAATTACGTCACCCACAGTTCGAATTTTCGGCGGTGGAAGTGGAGAGACGGTTACGCTGGCTGACGCATTGGCTAAGGCGAAAACTAGCGGTGTTGATTTGATTGAAGTAAATCCTAATGTAAATCCACCCGCGTGTGTTCTACAGGACTATGGCAAACACCGCTTCTACAAGCAGGAGGTTTCAAAGCAAGTTAAAGCCATAGAAGACTACCGAAAACAAGTTGCTAGAAAATCCGACTTGGAGCGCACAGAATTGGCCAAAGAGAAGACCGGCGTGTTCACCGGCGCTTACGCCATCAATCCCGTCAACGGTCCGAAAATTCCCATCTGGATAGCCGATTACGTCCTCGCCAGTTACGGTACGGGCGCCATCATGGCCGTGCCGGCGCATGACGAGCGCGATTTTGAATTCGCAACAAAGTTCAAGCTTCAGATCAAAGCCGTCGTCGCTACAACTACTCCCAAAAAGAGTCAATCTTTTGATAGCGCTAAAGGCTACTTCGACCTTCAAGAGAAGGTTGAGTATTTTCAAATTAACGAAAAAGAAACGCCAGTTTTCTCCAGCAGTTTACTTTGTGACTCCGCCGAAGGATTCGCCGTAAATTCAGCAAACAACGAAGTTTCCCTCAACGGCCTGCCCACCGCCGCCGCCAAAAAGAAAATCACCGCCTGGCTTGAAGCAAAAGGCTTGGGCAAACAGACGGTCAACTTCAAGTTGCGCGACTGGCTGTTCAGCCGGCAACGGTACTGGGGCGAGCCATTCCCGATTGTCTGGAAGAAGGATGCCAGCGGGAATCTTTATCACGAAGCCTTGCCGGAAAGCGCGTTGCCCGTGCTTCCGCCGAAGCTCGACGATTACAAACCCATGCCCGACGGTCAGCCGCCGCTCGCGCGCGCGAAGGATTGGGTGAACCTGCCCGACGGTTCCGTGCGCGAAACCAACACCATGCCGCAATGGGCCGGCAGTTGCTGGTATTACTTGCGTTATCTCGACGCAAAGAACGCGCGGTCGTTCGTTGGACGTGAAGCGGAGACTTACTGGATGGGTAGCCGTCCCGCAGTGCGGGATCAGTCCGCGCTGACTTCTTCCACCGAAAAGAATGCGCCGACTGACGTCGGCGGCTACAGAACTCAAGGAGTTGATTTATACGTCGGCGGCACGGAGCACGCCGTGTTGCATCTGCTCTACGCGCGGTTCTGGCACAAGGTGCTGTTCGACCTCGGCCACGTTTCAACGCCCGAACCGTTTTTCAAGCTCGTCAATCAAGGTCTGATTCTTGGCGAGGACGGCCAGAAGATGTCCAAGTCCCGCGGCAACGTGGTGAACCCGGACGACATTCTGGTGGAGTTCGGCGCGGACGCGTTCCGCCTTTACGAGATGTTCATGGGGCCGCTGGAGATGGTGAAGCCGTGGAATACCAAGGGCGTCGAGGGCGTTTATCGTTTTCTTGGCCGCGTCTGGCGTTTGTTCGTGGATGAAGCGAGCGAAACGGAATTTGAGCAGGCGGAGACATTAACAACAAAGACGCAAAGACGCGAAGAATTGCTGGAACTGATCAAGCTCAATGCGGCCATCAAGGATGTGCCGGCCACTCCCGCACAACTCAAGACGCTCCACGCCTGCATCAAGAAAGTCACAGAAGACCTCGACGGGATGCGGTTCAACACGGCGATATCCGCGATGATGGTTTTTGTGAACGACGCGATAACGTGGGAGACGAAACCGGTTTCCGTTTTGCGCGAATTTTTGGTTTTGCTCCAGCCCTTTGCGCCACACATCGCGGAAGAGTTGTGGTCCAAAGTCCAAAGTCCAAAGTCCAAAGTCAGGGCAGCGGACGGTGGTGCGACATTGGACATTGGACATGAGACTTTGGACTCATTGAGCTATCAACCCTGGCCCAAGTTTGACCCCGCTCTGCTCGTCGAGGACACGCTGGAAATCCCGGTGCAGGTCAACGGCAAGTTGCGCGACGTCATCCGGGTCCCGGCCAACGCCGATAACGCCACGGTCGAAGCCGCCGCCAAGGCCTCGGAAAAAGTGCAGCAATTCATCGCCGGCAAGACGATCAAGAAAGTCATTGTTGTGCCGAAGAAGCTGGTGAACATTGTCGTGGCGTGAATCTCTGTAGCCGCCGACGTCAGTCGGCGCTGAACTCAATTGTGAAGTAGTCAGGTGGATGAAATTGGTGCGGACTGACGTCCACGGCCACACCAATCAACCCTTTTCCCCGCCTGCCAGAATGGTTTGGAAGTGCGGCGGCTGTTCTTCGCGGGCGACCACGCTGATCTCGATCTTTTTGAACCCCGCTCCTTCGAGCCAGTGATGCAAATCGCTCTCGGCAAAGCCGGGCCAGCGGTCGCCGTAAAGCTCGCGCGCCTTCCCGAAATTGTGCTTGAGCAAATCGAGAATCAAAATCTGTCCGCGCGGCCGGAGGATTTTGTGGGCGGCAGCAATCGCATCCGCCGGAATTTCGGCGTGATGCAGCGCCTGGCTCAAAATCACCAGGTCCACGCTCCCGGCTTCAATGGGCGGCTTTTGCAAATCGCCCTGCCGGAATTCCAGGTTTTTCAGCCCGTTCTTCTTCGCCTTCGCCGCGCCGAAGGCGACAATCTTCTCCGAATTGTCCACGGCGATGACTTTTTTGCAGCGCCGCGCCAGCAGTTCGCTCAACAAACCCTCGCCCGATCCGAGATCAGCCACGGTCAACGGCGGCAGAATGCGCAGCAGCAAATGCCCGAAGGCCTGCCATGAACGGCCCGGCCCGTAAACGCGGTCGAAGCGACCGGCAATCTGGTTGAAATAAACCTGGGCCTGCTCGCGGCGGCGGTTCACCACGCGCTTGAGATTGATCTGGTCGCCGCCGTGTTCGTGCAATTCTTTTGCACCACGAATTGCGAGCTGGATGAATTCGCCCGCCGTGCCATCCGTCTGCGGGTTGAGCTTGTAGAACGTTCGCTTGCCCTCGCGCCGCGACTGCACCAGCGCGCAGTCCGAGAGCAGCCCAAGGTGTGTTGAGATGCGCGACTGGCCGAGCCGCGTGATTTCCTGCAGCTCGTTCACGGACAGTTCGTCGCGCTCCAGCAGCGCCACGATGCGCAGCCGCGTCGGATCGGACAGGGCTCGCAATGATTTCAACGTGCCGGACATTTTTTGTGTCTTACTTACTTCATCTGCCACTTTCATTAACACCGGGCTTCAGCCCGGTGAACGCATGACGCTGAACCCCAAAAACCGTTTCAACGGTTTTCCACCCGCGCGCGAAGCCGTTAAAACGGTTCGAATATCTTGGTCGCCACCCACACCGGGCTGAAACCCGGTGTTAATGAGACTAAACCACGGCTTCGCGTTTCAAGCATCCGTCCAATCTTTTTCTCAAAAAGCATTTGACGCGCTTCAAATTAGATATATCATCCTATCTTGATACGTCAATATGACATTTTAACCCATTAATTCATGAGCAAAAATTACATCTTTTCCTCGGAGTCCGTCGGCGAAGGCCACCCGGACAAGGTTTGTGACACCATTTCTGACGCCGTGCTGGACGCCTGCCTCGCGCAGGACAAGTTCAGCCGCGTCGCCTGCGAATGTTACGCCAAGTCCAACATCGTCATTGTCGGTGGCGAAATCACCACGCGCGCGAAACTCGACTTCACCAAAATCGCCCGCGACGCCATCCGCGAAATCGGCTATGTGAACGATGACGACGTGTTCCACGCCGACAAGGTGTTCGTGAACACCATCATCACGCAGCAATCGCCCGACATCGCGCAGGGCGTGGACGCCCGCAAGGCCAAGGGCAAGAAGACCAGCCAGCAGGGCGCCGGTGACCAGGGTTTGATGTTTGGTTACGCCTGCAACGAAACGCCCGAGCTCATGCCCGCGCCCATCATGTTCGCGCATCGTCTCGGCCGCGAACTCACCCGCATTCGCAAGACCGGCAAGGTGCCGTGGCTGCGCCCCGACGCGAAGTCGCAGGTCTCCGTCGTTTACGAGAATGACAAGCCCGTTGCCATTTCCAACGTCGTTATCTCCACGCAGCATGCCGACAAGATTAACGGACGCGAAGTCACCCATGCCGAGATTGAAAAATTCTGCATCGAGCACATCGTAAAAAAAGTTCTACCCAAACGTTTGCTCACCCGGAAAACCGAATTCCTCATCAACCCGACCGGACGTTTCGTCGTCGGCGGGCCGCAGGGCGACACCGGTTTGACCGGGCGCAAGATCATCGTGGACAGCTACGGCGGCATGGGCCGTCACGGCGGCGGCGCATTCTCCGGCAAGGACCCGACGAAGGTGGACCGCAGCGCCGCTTACCTGGGCCGCTGGATCGCCAAGAACATTGTGGCCGCCAAGTTGGCCGCGAAATGCGAAATCCAGTTCGCCTACGCCATCGGTTATCCCGACCCCGTCAGCGTCAGTGTGGACACGTTCGGCACGGCGACCGTTCCCGAAGGCAAAATCGTCCGCGCGGTCAACCGCGTGTTCAGCTTCCTACCCTCGGACATCATCGAGCAACTCAATTTGCGCCGTCCGATTTATTTGAAGACCACCAACTACGGCCACTTCGGCAAGAGCGACCCCGATTTGACCTGGGAAAAAACCGACAAGGTTGAAGCGCTCAAGCGTGCGTTGAAATAACTCTCAACCCTCAACTTTCAACTCTCAACCGAATATGCCCGCAATCAAACTTTCACCTTCCCGCGCCAAAGTCGTCAAAACCAATGGCAACGGCGCCGCCAAACCGGATTTCAAAGTCCGCGACCTCTCGCTCGCCGAGTGGGGACGCAAGACCATCCAGGTTTCCGAGCACGAAATGCCCGGCCTGATGGCCATTCGCGCCAAATACGGCCCGCAAAAGCCGCTCCAAGGCGTGCGCATCACCGGCTCGCTGCACATGACCATCGAGACAGCCATCCTCATCGAGACGCTCGTCGAACTCGGCGCGTCCGTGCGCTGGGCGAGCTGCAACATCTTCAGCACCCAGGACCACGCCGCCGCCGCCGTTGCCGTTGCCGGCACACCGGTCTTCGCGCACAAGGGTGAAACGCTCGAAGAATATTGGGACTTTACGCTCACCGCGCTTACGCATCCGGGCAATAAAGGTCCGCAACTCATCGTGGACGACGGCGGCGACGCCACCTTGCTGATCCACAAGGGCTACGAACTCGAAAACGGCGATAACTGGGTCAACACGCCCAGCGACAACCACGAAGTCGCCGTCATCAAGGCCTTGCTCAAGCGCGTTGCGAAGGACCGCCCCGGTTTCTGGCACACCGTCGTGAAGGATTGGAAAGGTGTTTCCGAGGAAACCACCACCGGCGTCCATCGCCTGTACCAGATGCTGGAACAGGGTAAGCTTCTCGTTCCCGCCATCAACGTCAACGACTCCGTCACCAAGTCCAAGTTCGACAACCTCTACGGCTGCCGCGAATCGCTCGCCGACGGCATCAAACGCGCGACCGACGTGATGGTCGCCGGCAAGGTCGCCTGCGTTTGCGGTTACGGCGACGTCGGCAAAGGCTGCTCCCACTCGTTGCGCGGGTTCGGCGCGCGCGTCATCGTCACCGAGATTGATCCCATCAATGCCCTGCAAGCCGCGATGGAAGGTTTTGAAGTAAAGACCATCGAAGACACGCTCGGCGAAGCGGACATCTACGTCACCACCACCGGCAACTGCGACATCATCACGCTCGA
>PMOA01000148.1:0-25760 GCA_003161635.1 Limisphaerales bacterium | reverse complement strand
GGCGTGAAAAAATTGAACATCAAGCCGCAGGTGGACAAATACACCTTTGCCAATGGCAACAGCATTTATCTGCTCGCCGAAGGTCGCCTCGTGAACCTCGGTTGCGCCACCGGCCATCCGAGCTTCGTGATGAGCAACAGCTTCACCAACCAATGTCTCGCGCAACTGGATTTGTGGAAGAACAAGGACACCGCCAAGATCGGCGTCTATCGTCTGCCCAAGAAACTGGACGAGGAAGTCGCCCGGCTGCACCTGGAAAAAATTGGCGTGAAGCTGACCAAGCTCACCAAGAAACAGGCCGACTACCTCGGCGTGCCGGTCGAAGGCCCGTATAAGCCGGAGCACTATCGCTATTGAGGCAACGACCAGAGATTCATCCGGGCAAATTCACAAACGAACCGAAGTCGTCTGGATGAACAAACATTTTCAAAAAGCTCAAAAAACAAATCAAATTGCAATCACGCTTACAAAAAAAGAGTCGAAGCAGAAAAAATTAAATCCTTCACGAACTAAAGTTAAAAGCTAAAGGAGTTAGGGTTATACCCCATAGAAAAGTCCGGCCCGTCGTGTAGCATTTTACCAAAATGCAGAGGCAGGATCCATTGGCTGGAATCGCCCGAGGAAAAAAACAAATATGAAATTGTCCTTAAAACCGCATCACCTCAAACGCTACAAGGATATAGCGTTGCTTTTTTGGAAATACGGCAATACCGATTTGGCCAAGGAATTTGACCAGGAGGCCGCGGGTGGTGAAAAAACACCATTGGCCGCCAAACCTGGCCAGCCCGCGCCGGAGGAATTGGCCGACGATTTGGAAAAAATGGGGCCGACCTTCATCAAATTCGGCCAGTTGCTTTCCAGCCGCGCCGACCTTTTGCCGGAATCCTACTTGAAGGCGCTCGCGCGTTTGCAGGACAAGGTCAAACCGTTTCCTTACGCCGAAGTGGAACAAATTGTCGCCAGCGAACTCGGCATCCGCATCTCAAAAGCGTTCTCGTTTTTTGAAGAAAAACATCTTGCCGCCGCGTCGCTCGGACAGGTGCATCGCGCGGCCTTGCGCGACGGGCGTCCCGTGGTCGTGAAAGTGCAACGCCCGGAAATCCGCAAACAAATCGCGGAAGATTTTGAAGTGCTCGAGGAAATCGCGGACTTTTTTGACGAACATACCGACATCGGCCGCCGTTATCGTTTCGGAAAAATTCTCGCGGAACTCAAAAGTTCCATTTTGCAGGAGCTGGATTATCAACGGGAAGCGTCCAATCTGACCACGCTGGCAAATAATCTGAAGGAATTCCCGCACATTCTCGTTCCGCTGCCCGTGCCCGATTACAGTTCGCGCAGCGTGTTGACGATGGATTATGTCAGCGGAACAAAAATCACCGCGCTTAGTCCCATCGCGCAATTGGACATGAACGGCGATGTTTTGGCCGAGGAACTTTTCAAGGCGTATCTGAAACAGGTGTTGATTGACGGCTTTTTTCATGCCGATCCGCATCCGGGCAACATTTTTCTCACGGACGACGGGCGCGTGGCGTTGCTGGATCTGGGCATGACCGGGCGGCTGAATTCAAACATGCAGGAAAATTTATTGCGGTTGTTGCTGGCCATCAGCGAAGGCAACGGCGATGAAGCGGTGAAAATTGTTCTGCGCATCAGCGAAACCACGGATGACTTCGACGAGGCGGAGTTCACCAGAAAAGCGACGGAATTTGTTTCCGAACAGCGGGACCAAACTTTGAATCACCAGGACGTGGGCAAAGCCTTGATGGACGTGGCCAGAGCGGCGGCCGAAACCGGACTTTATGTTCCCACCGAGTTGACCCTGCTGGGGAAAACCCTGCTGCAACTGGAGGGGGTCGGGAAAATTTTATATCCGAATTTCAATCCCAACGCTTCGGTGCGACGGCATGTCGCCGAAATCATGACGACCCGGATGCGCAAAGCCGCCACGCCGGGGCATCTGTTTGGATCATTTCTCGAAATGAAGGATTTTGTTGGCGGCCTGCCGGAGCGCGTAAACAAGATTTTGGACGTCGTCGGTAATTCGGAATTGGAAGTAAATGTCAAAACTCCCGACGCGCGTCATTTGCTCAACGGCTTCGAAAAAATCGCCAATCGAGTCACCACCGGCATTATTCTCGCGGCGCTGATTGTCGGGGCGGCGCTGATGATGCGAATCGACTCCGCATTCCAGATTTTTGGCTACCCCGGCATCGCCATGATTTGTTTTTTGATTGCACTGGGCGGGAGTGGCTGGCTTATCCTGGGTATTCTTTGGAAAGATTACAAGGACAAGCACAAGCGGAAGGAGTGAATATCCCAATACCAGCCTGTCGCCAATTATTCAGAGTCAGGCAAGATGCCTGACCCACCTTGAATGCGAACGGTGACCCCGCTTGCCTTTTCATTTCTCGCGGCGGGGAGGTGGCACCCTAAACCCGAAAACCGAAATTGGCCGGAGTGATCGTAGCGGTGATGCCGCGTCACCGAAGGGTGAATGCGCCGCCCCCGGCGCATTTTTTCCAGCCGCCGAGGGCGGGCGGTTGTCCAACCGGCGACGAGGCGTCGCCATCACCTTCTGCGACGAGGGCGTCGCAGCCACAGGCAAGCCAATTTTGGTTTTCGGGTTAAATTGAAAGGAGCCTGGCCGCCTCGCTCATCGTCTTACAGGTGACCGCCCGCGGGTGGTGCGGGTAATGGAATATGGAAAGCATGTTCAGCCCGATGTCTTTCGCCGGATCGGGAATGACGCGGATCACCAGTCCCACGCCGTGCTGGTCACACAATTCCATCACCTTGCCGATTGGTGTCACGCAGGCGGGTTCCATGGATTCCAGCCGGGCCAAATCCACCAGCAAGTGGAAGCCGGGCGGCAAATCGGCCAGCAGCGCCGGCATCTCTTCCAGTCCGCGCTGGAGGTCCTTGATCCGCACCTGTTGGATGTAACCCAAGTAGAGCAACCGTTTCGATTTGTTCGTCATGGCCAGAAACATGACCACAACCTAAGCCCTCGCGGGTCGAAATTCGACGAAAAATACCCCCTAAAAAACGCGCTCACACACGTCCGACGGTGTAGCGCAAGCTTTCCAGTCCCGCCTTGGCGGGATTCGGGCGACTCTTCCGCCTTCGCGGCGCGACGGCGGCCAGTCGCCAGTTCAACACGGGACAGGAAAGTCCCGTGAACCCGCAGACAGGAATGTCCGCGCTACAATTTCCAAGCGGAGTTTGATTGCCGTTGCGCGCTTGAACAGTTCGCCGCTATTGCGGAAGATTTGAACCATGTTTCGCATCGACATGGACCTCGGCGGCACGAAGATTGAAGGCATGGCTCTGGATGCAAATGGAGTTTGCGGCACATTCTTCATGCAACTATTCTTCAGGACATGATCTTGAAACGAATCTTCCCCGCCGCCCCCTGTCAATGGTTCGTGTCGCTGCTCGCTCTGTCCCTGTTTGCCGGAACGACTCACGCTCAAACCGCACGGACCTATTCCATCAGCGCCCTGGACATCAGCCAGGTGGAACAGGGTTGGGGCGAGCCGCAAGCGAACAAGTCTGTCGAGGGACATACGCTGTCCATCGGCGGACAGGCATTCACGAATGGGTTGGGCACACATGCTGCCAGCGAGTTCATCCTCGATGTCGGTGGCAGGGCCGCAAGTTTTTCCGCCGTGGTGGGCGTTGATGACGAGGTTGGCAAACAAGGCAGCGTGGTGTTCAAGGTGCTGGGCGACACAAACCAGGTTCTCTGGGAAAGCAAGGAGTTGCATGGCGGCGACGTGCCCCAGGCGGTGAGCGTCAGCCTTGCGGGTGTGAAGCAGTTGACCCTGTTGGTGGACGGCGGCGACAACATTGATTCCGACCACGCCGATTGGGCAGAAGCGCAATTGGTCATGACCCGGGGCCGGCCGTCGGTGTTTTCCGCCCTCAAGGAGGAAGCGATCATTCTCACACCCAAGCCCTCGCCCAAACCCCGGATCAACAGCGCCAAAGTCTTTGGCGTGCGGCCCGGCGCACCGTTCCTCTTTACCATCGCCGCCACAGGAGACCGCCCGATGACCTTCACGGCGAAGGGTTTGCCGAAAGGGTTGAAACTCGATAAGAAGACCGGTCATATCACCGGCACGCTGAAGAAGCCGGGCAATTACACCGTGACTTTGCGTGCCAGGAACAAGCTCGGCACGGCAGAGCGGGAATTTAAAATCATTTGCGGCGCGCAGATCGGGCTGGTGCCGGCGCTCGGTTGGAACAGTTGGAATTGTTTTGCTTCCGCCGTCACCGCCGAAAAAGTGAAGTCCGCCGCCGCCGCCATGGTCAGCAGCGGCCTCATCAATCACGGCTGGACCTACATCAACGTTGACGATTTCTGGGAAGTCCATCGCGATTCCAAAGACCCGACTCTGCAAGGCCCGCAACGCGACGCCGACGGGCGCATCATTCCTAATCCGCGCTTCCCGGACATGAAGGGACTGACCGATTATATCCACGCCAGGGGACTGAAGACCGGACTTTACTCCTCGCCCGGCCCGTGGACGTGCGGTGGTTGCGTGGCCAGCTGGCAGCACGAGGAACTCGACGCGCAGTCGTACGGCCAATGGGGTTTCGATTATCTCAAGTATGACTGGTGCAGCTACGGTCAGATTGACAGGGGCGACACCCTGCCCGGACTTCAAAAACCTTATCGCGTCATGCGCGCCGCACTCGACAAGGTGAACCGCGACATCCTGTTCAGCTTCTGCCAATACGGCATGGGCAACGTCTGGGAATGGGGCGCGGAAATTGGCGGCAATTCCTGGCGCACGACCGGCGACATCAACGATTCCTGGAGCAGCATGGCGGGCATTGGCTTCAGGCAAAATGGTCACGAGAAATATGCCGGTCCGGGCCATTTCAACGACCCGGACATGCTCGTGGTCGGCAAAGTTGGTTGGGGGCCAAGCCTGCATCCCACACGCCTCACGCCCAACGAGCAATATACGCACATCAGCCTTTGGTGCCTGCTCGCCTCGCCGCTGCTCATTGGCTGCGACATGACGCAGATGGACGACTTCACGTTGAGCCTGCTGACCAACGACGAAGTGCTTGAAGTTAATCAAGACCCGCTGGGTCGTCAGGCGGCGCGCGTCGCCCAAAACGGCCAGCTGGAAGTCTGGGCCAAGGACATGGAAGACGGCTCGAAGGCCGTCGGCCTCTTCAATCGCGGCTACAGCGAGACATCGGTTACCGCCAATTGGTCCGATCTCGGTCTGGCCGGCAAACAGAAAGTACGCGACCTCTGGCGCCAAAAGGATCTCGGCGAATTCACCGGCTCATTTGCTGTTTCCGTCCCGCGCCACGGCGTGGTGCTGATCAGGGTTTGGCCGGCGAAATAACAAGTCCCTCATTATTACGGAAGATTTGAAACCATGTTTCGCATCGGCATAGACCTCGGCGGCACGAAGATTGAAGGCATTGTCCTGGACGCGCAGGGCAAGGAACTTTTCCGCAAGCGCGTGGAGACGCAGCAGGAAAAGGGTTATGCCCACATCCTGGACCGCATCAAGGGGCTGCATGACGAACTGGCCGCCAGCATCCACGGCGCGGTGCATACGTTCGGCATCGGCACGCCCGGGGCGATCTCGCCGCGCACCGGCTTGTTGAAAAATTCCAACACGGTTTGCATGAACGGCCAGCCGGTAAAGGCGGACCTCGAACGGATTCTCGGCCGGAAAATTGAGATCCAAAACGACGCAAATTGTTTCGCGATGGCCGAGGCGCTGCACGGCGCGGGCAGGGGAAAGAAACTGGTCTTCGGAGTCATCATGGGCACGGGCTGTGGCGGGGGAATCGTCCACAAGGGCGAAGTCATCACCGGCCCGCAAGCCATCGCCGGTGAATGGGGCCACATGTCCATCGCCCCGGACGGCCCGCTGTGCTACTGCGGCCAGCGCGGCTGCGTGGAGACGTACATCAGCGGCGGCGGATTGGAAGCGCGTTACGCCGAACAGTTCGGAGTGAAGCGGTCGTTCAAGGAAATCGTGCAGGATTATCATGCCGGCGACGCGAAGGTGGTGGAGTTCATGAAAATTTTCTTCCGCAACTTCGGTCGCTCGCTGGCCAATCTCATTGACATGCTGGATCCGGACGTGGTCGTCCTCGGCGGCGGCGTTTCAAACTTCGATGTGCTCTACACCGAGGGCATTGCGGAAGTGGCGAAATATGTTTTCAGCGATTGCCTCGAAACGCCCATCGTCAAACATCAGCTCGGCGATTCCGCCGGCGTCATCGGCGCGGCCTTGATCGGGGTTTGAGGGCAGGCCGGATGCCATGTTTTAAAAGTAGAGCAGGCATTCCTGCCTGCTGTTTTTGGCGACTTTCCAGTCGCCAGTTCACACGGGACAGGAATGTCCCGTGAACCCGCAGACAGGAATGTCTGCGCTACAGCACCAGCACGTACTTGCTTGCGACAAGTGGAGACGACATTCTCTAGTTCGTGAATCCGCGCAGTGTGAAACCTGATCCGCATCCCCTTGCATCTGGTTTTCATTCCCGGGGTGTTCTGCCCCATCTCAAACGCGAAGGCGCTTCTTACTTTGTGACTTTTCGCCTGGCTGGGACGCTGCCCAAAGACGTTTTGTTGCGCTTCAAAGGCGAGCGCGAAGTCATCACTGCACAAGCACTGGCCGCCAAACGCCCGTTGACGTGGCACGAGCAGGAAGAACTGTTTCGCTGGTATTCTGCACGTGTGGATAAATATCTCGACGCGGGTCACGGCGATTGCTGGCTGGCACGTCCTGAAATCGCCGATCTGGTTGCGGGAGCAATGAAATTCCACGCCGGTGAGCGCTTTGATCTTCATGCGTGGGGGGTGATGCCGAACCATGTGCATGCCGTGCTTCGTCCAAAGCCGGACTGGACGTTGAGCAAGATGCTGAAAAGCTGGAAAGGTTTCACCGCCCGCGAAGCCAACCGATAGCTAAAGCGCACGGGAACAACCTTTTGGCAGGTGGAATCGTTTGACCACCTTGTCCGTGATGACGACGACCTGCATCGTTGCTGCTATTACACGACAATGAATCCCGTGAACGCGGGTTTGTGCGAACGTCCGGAAGATTGGAAATGGAGCAGTGCATATCGTCCTGCCGCGTAGTGTAGCGCAGGCATTCCTGCCTGCTGGTTTTGGCGACTTTCCAGTCGCCAGTTCACACGGGACTGGAAAGTCCCGTGAACCCGCAGACAGGAATGTCTGCGTTACTGCGTAAATTTGGTGTCACAATTCACGCAATGCCGCCGCAATGGGCAATCGCGCCGCGCGGATGGCCGGGAACAAGCCGCCAATCAAACCGATCAGCGCCGACCACACGATTCCGCGCACCAGCAACTCCGGCGTGACTTTGAAGGCGAAGGCGATCTGGCTGAAGCTCTGCCAGTTCATGGTCGAGGTGTGAAAATTATTGAAGGCGAAATACGCCAGCCCGCCGCCAATGGCGCCGCCGACCAATGCCAGCAGCAGTGACTCGATCATCAACGAAACCACCACCGCCCCGCTGCCGAAGCCGAGCGCCCGCAGCGTGGCGATTTCCCGCGTCCGGGCCGAGACGGCGCTGTACATTGTGTTCAGCGCGCCGAACACTGCGCCAATGGCCATCAAGAACGCAATCAGAAAGCCCAAAGTCGTAATCAGCCGCGTGATGGTCTCCGATTGTTCGGCGTAATACTCGGATTGCCGGGCGACTTTCACGTTGAGCTGCGGGTTCGAGGTCAACGAATCCTTGAACTCCTGGAACGCACCCGGAGAATTCAATCTCGCGTAAACCGACTGGAACGAATCGCCGCGGTTATACGCCGCTTGCAGTACTTTGGCATCGGCCCAGATTTCCGATTCGGCCGCCCCGCCATTGGCTGAAAAAATTCCGACAACCGGCCATTCATAACGGCCCACTTTTATTTTCGAGCCGACATCCAACCCGGAGAACTCCCGTGCCGCTCCGGCGCCGACGATGACTTCGTCCTTTCCCCATTCAAACATCCGGCCCTGGACGATTTTCATGTTGTCGCGCACCTGCCACGCGGCACTTTCCACGCCCCGCAACGGCACGTTGGCGTCCAGGCCGGTCGAGCGTTTTGGGATATTGATGATGACGAACAATTCCGCGGACGCGAGCGGGCCCTGGGCCGTGCGCGCTACACCCGGCGCATCGGCAATCACGCGGGTCTGGTCGCGGCCCAGGCCACTTACCATTTCGCTGTCGGCCCCGCTGCGCAGAACGATGGCCCCGTCGGGCGAGGCGGAAACGGTCATCGCCTGCCGGAAACCCGCCGCAATTGAGAGCACGCCGACGAGCACGGTCACGACCCCGGCGATGCCGATGACCGTGGCCGCCACCGCGCCGCGCCGTTGCGGGATGCTCAGCAACCCGAACTTCGTGATGGAGACAATTTGTGAAAACCAGTTGATGGGGCCGGCCATTGATTAGTTGATGGTTGAGAGTTGAGAGAAAAAATCACATTCGTCTTAACGCGTCGGCGACGCGCAGGCGCATGGCTTGCAGCGCGGGAAAAATTCCGGTGACCAGGCCCAGCGCGGCACTGAGGCCCAGGCCGATGAGCAGATCCCGGGTTGGAAAAAAGAACATCGGCAGCAGGCCGCTCGTGGGGTCGCCGCGGGAAATTACCAGCCACGCCAGTCCCAAGCCCAGTATTCCACCCAAGACCGTCAGCAGGCACGACTCGGCGAGTACCAGCCCGACGATCTGTCCGTTGGTGAAGCCGATGGCCTTGAGCACACCCAGCTCACCGGTCCGCTCGCGCACCGCCTGCGCCATGGTGTTGCCGGTTACCAGCAGGATCGTGAAGAACACCGCGCCCAAGATGGCGGCGACAATCAACACGATGTTGCCGATTTGACTCGCCCACGCCTGCACGAACGCGCCCTCCGGCTCCGTCTTGGTTTCCGCCGCCGAATTCTCAAATTCCTGATCCACCAGCTTCGCCACTTCGACCGCCTGCGCCGGATCTTTCACGCGGATGGTGTACCAGCCCACCAGTCCCTTGGCCCCCGGTTGCCGGGCTTCGTCGAAGTAATCGTAGCGGAAAAAAAGCGGCGTCGTGTCGGTACCCTTTTTTTCTCCGTCATAAATACCCACAATATCGAATTCCCAGGTCCGATTTCCGGCGGCCGTTGACCAGATCGTGGATTGGATCGGCACTTTGTCGCCGATCTTCCAATGAAACCGGTCCGCTGTTTTCCGGCCGACAATCGCTCCAGTCCGCGTTTTCAACCACGCCTCCTTTTGTTCCGGCGACAGGACAAGCTCGGGATGCATGGCTAAAAACTCCTCCGGCACGACGGGGTTTTGCATGAAGAAATTCTTCGGGTCCTGGTAAATGCCGCCGAACCAGGTCTGGTGCGTCGCCAGGGTGACGCCGGGGATTCGTTCCATCCGCGCCTTGTAACTTTCCGGCAGCAACTGGATGATGGACACCTTGTGACGCACGATCAGCCGGTCCGCGCCCGCCATGGCTACGCCGCCGACCAGCGCCTGCTGGATGGATGAAAGAAAACCAAACAAGACAAACGCCACCACAATGGACAGCAACGTCAGTGACGTGCGCAGCTTCTTCCGCTTCAAATTGCTCCAGATGAGGTGGAAGAATTTCATGGGGATTGGAAAAGCTGGAGTATTGGAGTGATGGAGTAATGGAGTAATGAGCCAAAGCGCAGCTTTACAATGCCCCAACACTCCAATACTCCAATACTCCATTTCTTCTTCATTTCACCGGTTCGTTGCTGAGTTGACCCTTGTCCAGATACACCGTCCGCGACGCGCGCGCCGAGGCGTGCGGATCGTGCGTGACCATGATGATGGTCTTGCCGTGCTCCCGGTTCAGCGCCTGGAGCAAATCCAGGATTTCATTGCCGGCCTTGCGGTCAAGGTCGCCGGTCGGCTCGTCGCACAGCAGCAACGTCGGGTCGGTGACAATGCCGCGGGCGATGCCCGCGCGCTGTTGTTCGCCGCCGGAAAGCGTGCGCGGATAATGCTTCGCGCGATGCGACAACCCGACCATCGCCAGCGCCGCGTCCACGTGCTTCTTCCGGTCCGCCTTGGAAAGGTGCGTGAGCAGCAGTGGCAGCTCCACGTTCCGTTCCGCCGTGAGCACGGGCATCAGATTGTAAAGCTGGAAAACGAAACCGACGTGGCGCGCGCGCCACGCGGCGAGGGTGCGGTCGGACAACTGATCAATTCGTTCTCCGGCGACGACCACCGAGCCTTTGGTCGGCCGGTCAAGGCCGCCGATCAAATTCAACAAGGTGGTCTTGCCCGAACCCGACGGACCCATCAACGCGAGGAATTCACCGGCGGGGACCTGCAGATGCAGGTCCGCCAACACGTGAATATCCTCCGAACCGCGGTGGAAGATTTTTCCCACATTCTCAACGCGCACCAACGCGCCATTGTTTGATTGGTTTTCGTTCATAGCTTCCTTGCCCTGACTGGCATTCCATCGTTCAGACCGGCGGGTGGGTCCACGACCACGCTTTCGCCGACGGAGACGCCTGCGCTCAACACGGAGTCGTCACCTTGCGTGTCGATCACCGTGACGGCGCGGCGTTCGGCGCGGCCGTGCTGGACGACGAACACGACATCCCGTCCGTCCCGGCTTTGCACCGCGCTTTTCGGGACCATCACGGTGCGGCCCGCCGTGGCTGGCCCGCCGCCGGTTTCGCGAAACGCCACCTTTACCGCCATCTCCGGCAGGATGCGCGCGTCGAGCTGGTCGAAGCCAACGCGCACCTTGACCGTGGACTTTTGCCGGTCGGCCGTTGGGATGATGGCAATGACCTTGCAGGGAATTTTCCAGTCGGGATACGCATCCAGCGTGGCCACGACCGGCTGGCCGGGTTGGACGCGGTTGATGTAGCTCTCGTTGACATCAATTTCAATTTCCAGCGAGTCCATGTCCACAACGGTGCCGATGCCCGTGCGTGTGAAACCGCCGCCGGCCGACACCGGTGAAATCATCTCGCCCGGCTGGGCGTCCTTGGTCGTGACGATGCCCGCAAACGGCGCGCGGATGATCATGTCATCCATCTGTTGCTGCCACATGGCCACCTGGCGGTCCGCCACGGTGATGTCACGTTCCTGCCGGGCCAGGCGCGCTTCGAGTGATTTCGCGTCCGACTCCGCCTTATCAAGGTCGGATTGCGACGCGATGTTTTGTCTGGCCAGGTTGGTGGCGCGCTGAAATTCCTGTTCCGCCAGTTTGAGCTGCGCGCGGGTTTCTTCCACGGCGGTTTTCGCCGATTCCAACTGGGCCTGGGTTACGTTCAGGGCGGCTTTGATGTTCGTATCGTCCAGCCGCGCCAGAACCTGTCCTTCCTTCACTTTCATGCCCTCCTCGATGAGCACCTCGATGACTTTGCCGGTGACTTTGGAAGACACCGTCGCCGCCCGGCGCGCCGTGACGTAACCGGAGGCATTTAGCACCGTATGGTCCCCGCTGGCGCCGCCAATTTCCCGCGCGACCGCCGTCCGCACCTCGATGGCTTTGGGCCGCGTCAGCCACCAAATCACCCCTGCCGCAAGAACCAGAACGAAAATGCCAATGGCGACCGGCCGGATTCGTAAATTCGATTCGGGTTTGTCGCTGCGCTTGATGCGCAAGTCATCCAGTGTGGGTTTCTGCGGATCCATAAATCTGACCGGGCACAGGAAACCGTTTTTTTTCGTCAGGGTCAATTACGTTGTCCCCGGCTGAGCTGGCCATTGAGTGGCCAAAAGAGGCAGCTCGGCCGGGTAGGGCAGGCATTCCTGCCTGCTGGTTCTGGCGACTTTCCAGTCGCCAGTTCAACACGGGACAGGAAAGTCCCGTGAACCCGCAGACAAGAATGTCTGCGCTACTTTCAAGGCGAACGGCAAATCCGTCCGTTTTACTCTTCCTCCAATCGCGACGCGTTACATACCTAAACTCGTGATGCAAATACAATTGCGGCACAAATACACAGCCGGTGAAACTTCCGGCGACAATAAATAATTTGATTTCGAGCAATCTTTGATAAATTACAAGGAATATAACAATTATGTCGTTTAACTTATGACCAGACGCGACCGGCCAGCCATGATCCCGAATGGGGATGCCGTTTTAACCCTGACGGCGCCGGTCGCGGTTTATCCCGCATTGAAAGCCATTGAAAAATGAATGCCCCGCTACCAACCAATGAAGCCGAACGACTCGCGGCCCTGAAGGAGTATCACATTCTCGATACTGGGACCGAGCAGTCCTACGACGATATCACCACCCTGGCCGCGCATATTTGCGAGGTTCCCATTGCCTTGATTTCCATGGTGGACGAAGCCCGGCAGTGGTTCAAATCGAGAGTGGGATTGGAGCCGCAACAAACGTCTCGCGACGTCGCGTTCTGTGCGTATGCCATTCTCCAGCAGGAAGCCTTCATCGTCAGGGACGCAACGGAGGACCGGCGATTTGTCGACAGCCCGCTGGTCACGGGCGAACCTAATATCCGGTTTTACGCGGGCTTTCCACTGATTAACCCGGAAGGATTGGCGCTGGGAACACTCTGTGTCATTGACCGTCAACCGCGCCAGCTTTCCGCCGAACAGCTGAAGACGATGCAGGCTCTGTCGCGACAGGTCATGGCGCTGCTGGAGTTAAGGCGGGTTTCGGCACGACTGGCGGATGCGCTCGATCAAGTCAAAACGTTGCAGGGATTGTTGCCCATCTGCGCCTGGTGCAATCGAATCCGTGATGATGAGGGATACTGGGATCAGATTGAAGCTTACTTCCATAAATACACGGGCGCTGATTTTACCCACAGCATTTGTCCGGAGTGCTTGGAGAAGGTGCGTTCCGACGAACGGCACAGAATGATCAGCAACTGAAACTGCGCACGCGGGGACCTGATATTCGCCGCGCATCTGCGCGCCGGGCGGCATGAACTTGTCGGTCACGGTGGGTGTTGGCAAAAAGCGTTTCTCTTCGGGCCGGTTGTGGTAAGGTTGGTGCAGAAATCGCTGGCTTGAATTATGAGCAATCCCTTGCTGCCCAAAGGCGACTCCGAACTGGATGCCATGATCCTCAATGAAGTTCAGGTGCTCCTGTCGGAAAAGCGCACCTCGCTTTCCACCATGCGCACCGGCATCGCCGTCTTTGCGTTCCTGCTGTCGGTGTTGAGCATTTTAATCGCCACGTCGGGGTCGTATCAACTGCAAAAGGTGATGCAATGGCTGGTGCCATTGCTGCTGCTGAATCTGGGCCTCATCGCGCTGGGGGTTTACCTGATCGCGCACGCCTTCCGGCGGATTCATCACTACGACCGGCTGATTGACGGATTCAAACGCAAGCACAGCAAGCTGGCTGAGTTGCTGGATTGAGGACGGGGTCGAGGGACAAACCCGGCCAGTCCCGCCGCGAGATTTACAAACGAAGCTGATTGGTTGCGCGCAAACGTCTGACTGCTATCGTTTTCGCGTGACGACCATCGTGATTGCCACTCGCAACGCCCACAAGGTGGGCGAAATCCGCGCCATCCTTGGCGGCGCGTCCCAATTCCTCATGCTCAACGATTTTCCCGACCCGCCCAAAGTCGTGGAGGACGCCGGCACCTTCGATGGCAACGCGACGAAGAAAGCCGTTGAACTGGCGCGCTGGCTTGCCGTCACTTTCCCTCCCACCCGTCACTCGTCACCTCTTTTCGTGCTGGCCGACGATTCGGGGCTGGAGGTGGACGCGCTGGACGGCGCGCCGGGCGTGCATTCGGCGCGCTTTGCCGCACCGGATTCCGCCAAATCCGGCAATACGTCCGACGCGGACAACAACGCCAGGTTATTGCAACTGCTCAAGGACGTTCCGCTCGAAAAGCGCCGGGCGCGATTTCACTGTGTCATCGCGTTGGTGGCGATTGATTCGCAGTCCGCCATTCGCAATCCACAATTGTTTGACGGCGCCTGTGAAGGATGGATTGGTTTCGCGCCGCGGGGAAAAAATGGCTTCGGCTACGATCCACTGTTTGTGCCGGTGGGATTCGAGCAGTCGTTCGCCGAACTGGACGAGGACGTGAAAAACAAATTAAGCCACCGCGCCAAGGCGCTGGAGAAATTGAAAGCTTATTTCACAACCAAGTAACAAGTGTTGATGTGATGTCACAAACCCCTCTCCCGTTCTGCGGATACCCTCTCCCCGCGGGCGGGGCGAGGGCCGGGGCGAGGGGCACGTTTCGATTCCAAAAACTTTGCGTCTTTGTGGTTCAAAATCATTTCCGCAACCCGCCTCTTCATTTTTTCAGCCGGAAGAAGCAGGCGCCGTTGGTCGTGCTGTTGGTGGTTACGCTGTCATAACCGATCAGCGCGGGGAAATTGGTGACCGCCGGCCAGTTCGGCGCGGCGACGTTGGTGGCGGATTGAAGCTGGTAATCGGTTGCCCAGGCCGGCCAGCGCACCACGTTGTTTGTGCCTGTTCGCGTCAGGCTTACGACCGGCGGAACACTGGCGGTGGACACGACGGTCGCGCTCGCGCCGAACAAACTCTGAACGGTTAGATAAACAGGATAATTCCCCGCGTTGGTGTAGGTGTGCGATCCGCGCACCTCTTTTCGCCCGGCGAGATTGCTCACGATCACACCGCCATTGGTCGAGTTGTCTCCCCAGTTGATGGGCGCGGCAAAGTTGTTGGTCGCACAGTTCGGCACGCCATTTGTGAACGTGGCCAGAAGCCGGTTGGTGAACGGTACGAGCGCCATCGCGGTGAAATTGGTGGCGATGGCATTGATGACGGTGTCCCCAAAAGCAAAGGTGTAGGTCTGCTGATCGTAACTGAGAAAGGACGGGCTGGAACTGACATAGAAAATGAAACTCACTGGCCCAATGTAATTCGTGTTCGGTACAACGACGAATTGCATTTGATTCGTAACTATGTTGTAAAACGAATTGGTGGCGCTGACGGATGAATTCGCATCGGCGTAATACAGGATCCAGTTGTTCGTGACGCCTGGAAAGTCATAGCCGAAGACAAAATTGGTCAGCCGTTTATTCACCGGCGCGACTAAGTTGGTGACGGTGTTGGGATACAGAAACGCCGCTTCGAGGTTCGCATCCGCAACCGTGGTTGCGGTAAACGAATTCGTAGTCCGTCCACCTGCACCGTCGTCGGCGATGACGCTGATCGTTCCTGCTACCCCAACAGCGTTGGTGCCGGCGAGGGTGAGGACGGTGTCAAACGTATCGGGCACAAATGAAGCCCGGGTGATGATTACATCGGCGAGCGGGCGGCTGGCGCCGTTGGTCGGCGTGTTGATGATATTGGTCAGCACGTTGAAGCCGCGCACCAACTGGCCGAACAGCGTGTAGCCGAAGTCGAGAAACCGTTGCGGGCCGGCCGTGACAAAAAATTGCGAACCGTCGGTGTCCTTGCCGGAGTTGGCCAGGGCCAGTTGCCCGTTGCCGCTGAAAATCGCCCGGGGATGAAATTCATCGTCGTACCGGAACACCAGCCCGCCCGAACCGTTCGTGTTCGGGTCGCCGCCCTGAATGACAAACCCGGGCACGACGCGATGAAAAATGGTGTTGCTGGTGTACAGGCCGCCCGCCGTCAGCCCCTGGATCACGTCCACCGTGTGGGGCGCGAGGTCTCGAAACAGCATGAACGTCATGTCGCCGATGTTCGTCACGGTCACCACGCCGCCGCGGAACGGCGTTTGATACGCGCCCGGCGCATTACCCGCCGCCGCCTGCACCACGGACATTTTCCAGAACGGATTGTTCGTGTGGATTCCGATGGTGATGCGATTGGTGCTGCTGGTGGCCGTGAAGGTCAGGGGACGGCCATTGGGTGAACTTGCCGTGACTGGCAGGATCAATGTTTTGCCGGCGGGTATGCTGGCGTTGGGGATCGGATCAATCACCGGTGCGGCGAAGGCTGGAAACGCCAGGATTCCAAAAAACAAAAAGACTCGGAGGATACATCGGCCATTCATGGTGCAAATTACAATTTATCTTACCCTAAAATAAATTGTGCGCAAATGAATGTCTATTTGAGCAAACTTCCCAGTTGAAGCTTTCGGCGCAACTGGCCGTTGTCGGCCACCATCCGGAATTTACCGCGAGGCGCGGGTTGGGTGTAAAATTCGCCGCCGGAACATTCCACCATCAACGCGCCCGCCGCGATGTCCCACAGATTGATGGTGCGCTCGACATAAGCGTCCAGCCGGCCGGAGGCGACGTAGGCAAGTTCGAGCGCCGCCGAGCCCATGAGGCGGACTTTCAATGCCCGACGGGAAAGACGGTTCAGAAACGGCAGGCTCTTTTCCAGGTTGGTTTTGCTCTTGGAAAATCCCATTGCGATGATGGCATCGCCCACGTTCGCGCGCTTGCTGACGCGGACAATGCGCCCGTTGAGCCGCGTCAGTCCACCGCGCGTGGCTGTCCACAGTTCATCCGTGAACGGGCCGTAAATCACACCCAGGAGGGTGACGTGTGACACGTGACGAGTGACATGAGGCCGCTTGCTGCTCTCGACTCTCGACTCTCGACTCTCGACCCGTTTCTGCAGTGCAATGGACACGGCGGCGTGCGGGATGCCGAAGGCGTAATTGACCGTGCCGTCAATCGGGTCAACCACCCAGCGGTATTCGGCGTTCACGTTCCCGGAATCGCCTTCCTCGCCGAGCAATGGAATTTGCGGGGATGCGGCTCGCAGGTTTTTTTCGATGAGTTTCTGGCAGCGCACGTCGAGTTCGAGCTTGATGTCGTGGGCGTCGGCGAGGTTGACGCGTTTGGGCTTATGCCAGTTGGCCAGCATGAGTTTTCCGGCGGCGCGGGCGGCCTGGACGGCGGCTTTTTGTGCGGAAATTAAATTCACGCCAGAGTTGATGCCAGCAGAAAGGCTTTCGGTCGAGATTTTTTGATTAAACCGATTCTTCGCCGCTTGAAAGGCTGGAGCGGAGCGCCGATTTCCAAATCGGCATCGGCCGATAAGCTCTGGGCAACACGCCGGATCGGAGTCCGGCGCTCCGATTACGGAATCACCTCGTTGCGGCCTTCCAACTGCTTCAATTGTTCGCCGCGTTTCTGGTCGAGCAGATTTTTTTCGGCGGCTTCGATGGCGTGGAGCAAATCGGCGGCTTCAAGCAGGCGCGGCGCGGTGACAAAACCTGCTCCGGCGGCGTAAAGCACCGGGATGTCGGCGAGCAATTCGGCGTGGACAATGATTTTCGCTTCGGGATTCAATTCGCGGAGTTGCCGCAGCATTTTCAGGTTGTCCGCGCCCTTGAGCACCATGTTGGGCAGCGAGCAGATGATGATTTCGCATTCGGCCACGCCGGCATGGTGCAGCACGTCGCGTTGCGTGATGTCGCCGTAAATGACATGCACGCCGCGTTTGCGAAGTTGTTCGTAAACCTGCGGGTTGAAATCCACCACGACAATGTCCGGCAAGAGCGCGGATTGGTCACGGCTGATTTCTTCAATCAAAGAGCTGGCGGTCCACGAGAAACCCAGCAGGCAGATGCGTTTGGGTTTTTCGCCGATGCCATCCGTGGGAGCGGCCTGGTCGAGGTCGCGGAAGCCGATTTTATTCAGCCAGGGGATGGTTTTTTGGAGGATATAATCGTTCTTGAAGATGGCGTAGGTTGAATCTACCGCGAGTAGCGCGAAGGAGAACGCGGCGATGCCGATGATATTGTCCGAGACGTCGCCATTGGCTTTGCCGAGCGCGAGCAGCACGAGGGAAAGCTCGCTCATCTGGCAAAGATTGATGGCCGGCAACAGGCTGATGCGATAACCCTGGCGCATGAAATAGAGTGGCGGGAAAACCGTGAGCAGCCGGCTGCCGACCAGGAACAGGCAAAAGAAAATCGTCCAACGGATGAAGTTCCAAGTCGGCACGGGAATTTCCATGCCCAGACCGACGAAGAACAGCGTCACAAAAAAATCGCGGATGCTGGTGACCTTGGCGACGACGTCGAGCGTGTAGGGAAAAGTGGAAACCATCACGCCCGCGATGAGCGCGCCCATCGCGGTGGACAGGCCGAGCCAGTTGGCAAACCCCGCCATCGTAAAACACCACGCCACCGCGCCAACGAGCACGAGTTCCGGCAGGCGCGCAACCAATTTAAAAACCGGCGGCAACACAAACCGGCCGGCCAAAAACGCCACCGCCACGAGCAGAATCACCTTGCCCATCGCCAACGTCAGCACGCCCACGGCGGGATTTTTAAGGTTCGGCTGGATGGCCAGGAACAGAATCGTCGCGATGTCCTGTAACACGAGCACCCCGAGCGTGACGCGGCCGGCGAGCGTTTCGAGTTCGCGTTTGTCGTAAAGGATTTTGATGATGATGACCGTGCTGCTCATCGCCGCCGCGACGCCAAGATAGAGCGCTTCCAGCCGGTTCTCCGCCGGACCGATCAGGCCGAAAACGATCCAGCCAAGCAGGACACAGCCGAGAATTTGCGCCGCCGCCGTGAGCAGGATGACCCGGCCCGCGCTCAACATTTTTTTCAGGTCAATCTCCAGCCCAATCATGAACAACAGCAGCGACAGCCCGATCTCGGAGATGGTCTCGATGTTCTGAGTTTTCGTGATCCATTGAAAACCGTGCGGGCCGATGACAAAGCCCGCGACGAGGTAGGCGAGCAGTACCGGCTGGCGCGCGACTTGCGACAACACCGCCAGAATCCAGGCGGCGATGATGCAAATGGCAATGTCAGTGACTAACCCGTGCTCCATGTGGACGGGAAGTTAAAGGGAACATGCAATACGAGTCGAGGCGGGAGTTGCTGGATCCGAAAACCGGGGGCCGAAATCCCGCAGTGCGGGACGAAGCCAGAAATCCGGATGGCATCGCGTCGAGGAATGACAACTTCGGATTTTCTGTCAGCCCTTCAACGCTTCCAACGTGCTTTTGACATGGTCTCGCTTGCCCTGCCACTCGGCGAGACGTTGCTGGTGTTCCAGTAAAACCGCCGGCGGAACTTTTTGCGTGAAGTTCGGGTTGGCCAGCTTCTGTTCGACCTTGGCGGCCTCGGCCTCGATTTTTTCCAGCTCTTTTTTCAGCCGCGCCGTCTCGGCTTCCTTGTCAATCAGACCTTCCAGCGGCAAAAACAAATCGCCCAGCTCGGTGCGCACCGTCAGCGTGTTTTTGCCGGGCTGATAATTCGCGCTCACCTCGACCGCCTCGGCGTTGAGCAACAGCCTGAGCACTTCGACGTCGTGCGCCGCCAGTTCACGCGCCGGTTTGAGGATGAACCTGATTTTCTTGTTCGCGGCGATGTTCGCCGTGCGGCGCAGGTTGCGGCCCTGCGTGACAAATTCGTTCCGCGCCTCGATGTGTTTCTCATCGCGTTCGGTCAGGCCGTAATGCGATTTGAAATCGTCATCGAGCGGCTTCGGCCACGGCGCGAACATGACGGTCGTGCCGCCCTGGTCTTCCGGCATGTCCTCGGCGTATCCCATCCCGTGCCAGAGTTCCTCCGTGATAAACGGCAGGAACGGATGAAACAACCGCAGCGTGTGCGAGAGAACAAAATCAATCACCGCCAAAGTATTGGCCTTGCGCGCCGCATCATTTGTAGCAGCCGACGTGAGGAGGCTCTGATCAACACCGACTTTCGTCGCGTGCTCGCGATTTATCGGAGTTTCCGATTTTTCAGATGGAGCTTCGTTACCTCGGCTGCTACCGGATAAAACGGCCTTGCTCGCCTCGACATACCAGTCGCAATACTCGCTCCAGAAAAAGCGATACAACGTCGCGGTGGCATCGCTGAATTTGTATTCGGCGAACGCATTGGTAATTTCACGAACGGCCTGGTCGAGCTTCAGCAAAATCCACTTGTCGTCGGATGTTAACAAGGCCGGTTTGATTTCGTCCTGCACTTCAAACGTGCTTCCGGCATCTTGCCGGAAGTTCTGACTTCCTTTTGAAGTTTGATCTGCTGGCGGAACGCCGACAGCACTTTGGCCGACCATCTGCCGGAAACGGCAGGCGTTCCAGAGCTTGTTGCAGAAATTGCGGCCCAGNNCGAGCGGGTCGGGCGAATTGCCGAGGCTCTTGGACATCTTGCGGCCCTGCTTGTCGCGGATGATGCCGGTGAAATAGACATTCCGGAACGGCAAATCCCCCATGAACTCATAGCCCGCCATGATCATGCGGGCGACCCAGAAGAAAATGATGTCCGGCCCGGTGACGAGGTCGGTGGTCGGGTAGAACTTTTTCAACGTGTCGGTCTGCTCCGGCCAGCCCATCGTCGCAAACGGCCACAACCACGAGCTGAACCACGTGTCGAGGACGTCGGGGTCCTGGGTGAAGCCGTTCTTTTCTAATTCTTTGGCGAGAACTTCGGAAGTAGTGGCGACATGGAAAGTATAATTGTCTGTAGTGGCTGCGGTGATCGGCATAAGCGGATCCATTTTAGGATCATGCTCAACCATGTTTGAACCTTGAAACGCTACTGCATAAGAAACGTCAACACGGTCTTTGTTCCAGTTTCCACTAACGAACGAATCCCATCCCCAGCCAAGCAGTTCGGCTTCCCAGTTGTCAGGAGTTAAATAGGCTGTCTTGCTCCACACTGGAATCCGGTGTCCCCACCAAAGCTGGCGGCTGACGCACCAGTCTTGGATGTTGCCCATCCAGTGGTCATAAACCTTTGCCCAGCGCTGCGGGTGAAAGCGCATTTTATCGGAGCGCCGAACTCCGATTCGGCCTGTTTCTTCTGCGTCTCCCAACGCGCCGATTCGGAGATCGGCGCTCCCAGCTTGTTCCACACACGCCCGTGATTTCTCCACGCTCGGATATTTTAAAAACCATTGCTCGCTCAGGCGCGGCTCAATCGGCACATCAGCGCGTTCGCTGTAACCGACGTTATTGGTGTATGGTTCCTCTTTTTCCAACGCACCAAGCTCCGTGAGTTTTTCCACGGCGACTTTTCGTGCCTTAAAGCGATCGAGTCCTTTCAAGTCTGCACCAGCTCGTTCATTCATTGTTCCATTCGCACTGATAACTTCGATTGGTTCCATGAATGCCAAGGAACTAGGTCCTTCGATTAATCCTTTCGCAACGATTCGGCCATAGATTTCGAAATCCGCCTTGTCGTGCGCGGGCGTCACCTTGAGCACGCCGGTACCGAACTCGAAATCCACATGCTCGTCGCCGATGATGGGGATGAGCTTCTGTTCGCGCGGAAATTCGGAGGGCAGGGGACGGATGACATGTTTGCCGATGAGCTTGGCATAACGCGGGTCCTTGGGATTCACGGCCACGGCGGTGTCGCCGGGAATGGTCTCCGGCCGCGTCGTGGCAATGGTCAGAAACGTGGCTGCGGCGCCCCCGCCGCAGGTTGTGGCGGCGACGCCTTCGTCGCCGGGCGCGGCGGAGGTTTTATGCGACGAGGGCGTCGCATCTACCACTTCGACTTTGAAATAATAGAGCGAGCCTTTCTGCTCTTTCATAATTACTTCCTCGTCGGACAACGCAGTGAGCGAGACGGGACACCAGTTCACCATCCGCTTGCCGCGATAGATGAGGCCTTTTTTATAAAGCTCGACGAACACCTTCTGGACACAGCGCGAATATTCCGGGTCCATCGTGAACCGTTCGCGCGTCCAATCGCACGACGCGCCGAGCTTTTTCAACTGCTGGATGATGATGCCGCCGTGCTTTTCCTTCCATTGCCAGACGCGTTCGAGGAATTTTTCGCGGCCCAAATCGTCGCGATGCCTGATTTCGCCGGCTTTCTTGAGCGTTTTCTCCACGACCGTCTGCGTGGCGATGCCGGCATGGTCGGTGCCGGGCAGCCAGAGGACTTCCTTGCCGTCCATGCGCGCCTTGCGGGCGAGGATGTCCTGGATGGTGTTGTTGAGGACGTGGCCCATGGTGAGCATGCCGGTGACGTTCGGCGGCGGGATGACGATGGAATAGGCCGGGCGCTGGGGCGACACGCGCGCCGGGTCGGCGGTGAAGCAACCCTGCTTCAGCCAGAAGTCATACCACTTGTCCTCGACGGACTGCGGTTCGTAGGCTTTGGAGATTTCAGACATGAAATCGAATCAGTTTAATATTTCAAATTCGCCGAATTGTCGAAAGTGATCATCAAAGGCGAGAACCTGTTTCAAGCCAATGCGACGCATGACAACGAATGAAGTTGCATCGCATAACGAATAGGATTTGTCCGCTTGGCGGCGCAGCACTTCAAAAGCATTTTGTTGATCTTGATGTGTTACTTCTTCAATGCCGACCACGGGATTGTCCCGAAAATCTTCGATGACCAGCTGCCGCTTTTTCGCACTTCGAGAGAAATGGGCGTGAATTTCGCAAATCACTGGGAATGTGGTCAGAATTCGAGTCCGCTTACGAAACACGTCGGACAGAATTCGTTTTGCTTCATTATGAAAATCCTGCCGTTCGTCGCGATAGGCGATCCAAAATGAAGCATCGAGAAAAGCGTGGCTGATCATTTGGATTCGTCGAGTTCACGCAGCATTTTGTCGTAAGCCTTGCTGCTGGCGCGGTTCTCATAATAATCATCAGGTAAAGGCGGCGCTTCGACGTATTTGCCCTTCACTTTTATCCATTTCTTCGGACAGCCATAAATATAATGATCGTGGTTGATGCCACCGTCCTCGTGTCCGACAAAAGCCGGGTCATGCGGCGTCGGACGCAGCATCGGATTGTTTGTCCATGCGTCCTCGGGGATTTCCATCTTCTCATCAATGAATTCACGGATCACCGCCGCCATCGGCTCATCCCGGCGCTTGGCCTCGGTCTGCACGAAATCATACTCATGCTTGTTCAGATAAATCTGCGTGCGAATCATCGGTTCGCTTTTGGCCTCCGCAACGCTGGCTTCCTTCAGTTCGGTGGAAGAACTTTTATGAGGCGGATACTTGACGGCTTTTCGCGCTTTCATGCGGTCAATTATACATCTTGATGTATATGTGTCAAGCCGCCATTATAAGAGCGTATTCCATCGAGTCCACCAACGCCTGCAAGCTGGCTTCGATGATGTTCTCGCTCACGCCGACGGTGCCCCATTCGCGCTTGCCATCGGTGGACTCGATGAGCACACGGGTCTTGGCCGCCGTGCCGGTGTCGCTGTCGAGGATGCGCACCTTGTAATCCGTGAGCGTCACGCGTTTGAGTTGCGGATAAAATTTTGCCAGCGCGGCGCGCAACGCGCCGTCGAGTGCGTTCACCGGGCCGTCGCCCTCGGCCACCGTCTGCGCCCGCTTGTTGCCGACGCGGACTTTGATCGTCGCTTCGCAGACGGATTCCTTCGCATCGCGGCGCATGGAAACGTGATACGCGTCCACGTGAAACAGCGGTTCGCGATGTTTGAGCGTCTTGCCGATGAGCAACGCGAGCGAACCTTCGGCGGCCTCGAATTCGTAGCCTTCGTGCTCCAATTCCTTGATGCGATTCAGAATCGGTTTCAACTCCGGCGTGTCGTTCGTGAGTTTGAAACCGAGTTCCTGCGCCTTCATCACAATGTTGCTGCGGCCCGCGAGGTCGCTGATGAGCACGTTGCGCGCGTTGCCGACGAGCGCCGGGTCAATGTGCTCGTAACTCGCCGTGAGCTTTTGCACGGCGTTGACGTGCGTGCCGCCCTTGTGCGCGAACGCCGCCGAACCGACCCACGGCAGACGCGGGTTGTGGCGCATGTTCGCCATCTCATCCACGAATTGCGAAAGCTCCTTCAACTTGCGCAGCGATGCTGTCGGCACGCAGGTTTTCTTCATTTTTAACGCCACGCACGGGATGACACTGACGAGATTGCAATTGCCGGTGCGTTCGCCATAGCCGTTGATGGTGCCTTGCACATGCACCGCGCCGGTTTCGAGCGCGGCGAGTGCGTTGGCGACGCCCAAGCCGATGTCGTCGTGCGTGTGAATGCCGACTTTGCAATTCAATTTGCTGATGGCGACCTTGGTGATGGCCGCCACTTCGTCCGGCAGACAGCCGCCGTTCGTGTCGCAGAGCACGACGAAATCCGCGCCCGCCTTTTCCGCCGCCTGCCACGTGGCGACGGCGTATTCGGGATCGAGCTTGTAGCCGTCGAAACAATGCTCGGCGTCGTAGATGACGAACTTGCCGTGATCTTTGAGGAAGCGCACGGTGTCGCCGATCATCGCGAGATTTTCATCGGGCGTGCAGCGCAGGACTTCCTTCACGTGCAGCATGGAAGTCTTGCCGTAGATGGTCACGACGGGTGTGCCGGCCTCGATGAGCAGGCGCACCTGGTCGTCCTGCTCGACGGGCACGCCTTTTTTGCGCGTGGAACCGAACGCCGCGAGCCGCGCGTTTTTGAATTTTTTCCGTCTGGCCTGGGCGAAGAACTCGATGTCCTTGGGATTGCTGCCGGGCCAGCCGCCTTCGATGTAATGCACCCCGAACGCGTCGAGCTTCTCGGCGATGCGGAGCTTGTCCGCGACCGAGAAATTGATGCCTTCGCCCTGCGAACCGTCGCGCAGGGTCGTGTCATAGATTTCGACTTGGGGTTTCATAAATGTCCCGTGAAAAACGGCGGACAATATCCCTGAATTTAACGGGACTGGCAAATCCCAAAACGTGTAGTCAATGGGGTAGCGGGCGACAAGGCGGAGTTAGGCATCATCGTTTCCAAGTTCCAACTTTGCATAATCCCCGATATGAAAGCCTCGCAACAAAGACAGAAACCGCGAAGCTGAGCAACGCTGATACAATCAAGTAAATCCAAAATGACACGCGGTCTATTGGTGCTGAATCCATCCAACCGAAGATGAACGTGGACGCGACGCACGTACCAAAGAAGCCAACGCCAAAAATTACAACACCCACTAGAATGCTTATCGAACATCGAATTGGATCAATTGAGTGCATCTGTCGGCAACGCCTAACCTGCTCGCACACCACAGGGGCTAATTCCCCAGAACTGGAAGAAAACTATTTCCGGCAGGCCACGTTGTCCAGAGCCGATTCACTGAATTGATTTGCAGCGGCGCTCTATGAGCGTCGTACTTTATTTTGCGGCGGGTATAGACCGCCGCTACAGATTTCAAATCACTTCGCGGTAAACGTCCGGCTGCGGGCGGGAGAGGACGATGGCGCTCACGAGCACGCCGGCTTCGGCAATAACCCGGCGGTTTGCTTAAAGTTTTAATATAACTTTATTTTTTATAAATTATTACTTATTAAGATAATTGCTAATAACTGCGTGACAAGCAGTTTGGCGGCGGTTATTTATTTGCAACATTTTTTAGCGATATGAGCACGAAAATCAACTTCACGCTGCGCGAGCAGGACATTCCCACGCAATGGTACAATCTTCTGGCGGATTTTCCCGAGCCGCTGCCGCCGCCGCTGCATCCGGGCACCAAACAGCCGATCCCGCCGGAGGCGTTGCTCGCGATTTTCCCGGAGAACCTCGTGAAGCAGGAAATGTGTCCCGACCGGTGGGTTCCGGTTCCCGACGAGGTCCGCGAAATTTACGCGTTGTGGCGGCCGACGCCGTTGTTGCGCGCGGTGCGGTTGGAGAAGGCCCTGCAAACACCGGCGCACATTTACTATAAATACGAAGGCGCCAGTCCCGCCGGCAGTCACAAGCCCAACACCGCCGTCGCCCAGGCCTACTACAACAAGGTCGCCGGCACCAAGCGCCTTGCCACCGAGACCGGCGCGGGCCAGTGGGGTTCGTCACTGGCGCTGGCCTGCAAACTTTTTGGCCTGGAGTGCAATGTTTACATGGTCAAGGTGAGTTACCAGCAAAAGCCGTATCGCCGCATGCTCATGCA
>PMOA01000142.1 GCA_003161635.1 Limisphaerales bacterium | reverse complement strand
TTTGCACCACGACAAACATCGTTCCGGAACTGACCCATGAAGGCGCGGTGATGGTCGTTAATCTGCCGATCAAACAATTTGCTGAAGTCGGACAGCTTGCGCAAATGCTCATGAAATATATCTGGCAGCGGGCAAGCGAGCGGCGGGACGTGCGCCAGCGCGGACGCCTGTGTTTTCTCTGGGCGGATGAAGCTCAATTTTTTGTTGATCCCCGGGATGCTGAGTTTCAGTCAACAGCCCGGGGGGCGCGAGTGGCCACGGTTTATTTGAGCCAAAACATCGGGGCCTACTACGCTCAAATCGGGCAATCCGAAACTCATAGTGTCATGGGCAACCTCCAAACCAAATTATTTCACGCCAACGGCGATCCCATGACCAACAACTGGGCTTCAGACCTTTTTTCCAAGAGCTGGCAATTTCGCGGCACCGCCGGCACGTCCACCAGCGAGGGAAACACCGGGCGGCAAACCGTTTCAAAAAATTACGGTAGCAGTGATTCGCTCGATTGCGAGGTCTTGCCGGGCGAATTCACCAGCTTGCGCAAAGGCGGCCCTGAAAATAACGGGAACGTTGAGGCGATCGCTTTTCAAGGCGGTCGGATTTGGCATGCGACACACAAAAACCATATCAAAGTATGTTTTAGCCAGCGCTAAGGTGATTTTCAACCTGCTGGCAGTCTGCGCTGAAATCGCCGTCCGGAGTAATTTCGGCGTGCGGTATTTTGGCAAGCTGCTGGCCGGATATCTTCTATTTGTTCTATACATGCTCGCTGTTCAAAGCGTTGAGCAAAATGATTCGCACTTTTTGGATTTGTATTTTGTTTTTTTCTCCGTCCGCCTCATTAGCCACTTAATTAAAATGTGCCAATCGCAAAGCCGAATCGTTCATAGCCATTCGTCCGGCGTGTCATGGAGCCTCTGGCACAGTTTGACCGAGAAGCTTTGGCTCGTCCAATTGGTGTTTGAGCCCGGTTTGCTTATTCTCGTTGGCTGGCTCATTCAGCCACGAGACCAGCCATTGGCATCTTGGCTGGTAGCGTCAGGCGGCTGTCTATTTGTCAAAAACTCCATTTTTCAGTGGAAACGATATTTTCATTTGCTCGACGTGGTGGACTCACGAATTGAGGGTGAACAAATGAGTGACGCTGTCCGGCGGCATACCGCTCCCCCGCCACGGGCAGCGGGGGGTTCCAACCCCGTCATGGCAGCGGAACAACCGCCGCAGCCACCGCAACCGCTCGAACGCATATTTAATAACCTCGATCAGACATTGAGGAATCTTTTATCAACGGGCGAGCAAAACCCTTCGCCGCCGACGGCCAATCAACGGTCTGAAAATTCTCAATCACAGAAACATGATGATGGACCTTTGGGCCATTTGCCCAGGATTAAATCTGCGCGAAGGCCGGGGCTGGAAGGAAACCCATGATTTCCAAAAAAGGAAATTGAACAATTTCTCGACAAAACATCCATGCAATAAAAAAACTATGAACACAAAACCAATACATGAGGTCCGGCTCGGTGCAATCAAGGCCGCAGTCTGGAAAAACCAAACCGAAACGGGCGTTCGTTTCAACGCCACGTTCACCCGCCTTTACCGGCAAAACGAAAAGTGGGCCTCGACCGACAGTTTCGGTCGTGACGACTTGCTGGTTTTGGCGAAGGTGGCAGACCAGGCTCATTCGTGGATTCATCTGCAAGAACAGCAAGAATCGGGCAACAAACAACCACCTGCCGAAACTGCCGAAACACCCCCCACTCAATACTAATGATTGGGGGCGGGCCAAGCGGGAGGCAAGAAGTCTTCCGCTTGGTTCAACCGGCGGTCGCATCAAAAAAGCTGGCGATCAAAAAACATGAACACTGAAATCAATGAAATCCTCGCCGCGAAATCGAACGGCAAGCCGGCGCTGATTTCCGCCCAAGCCAGGGAATTGCTGAACCTGCGGCGATTGCCCGCCATGTTGAACACCGCGCAAACCGCCGTCCTGTTAGGGCTGGGCGAGCATGACATTCCGGTGCTGATCGCCGCCGGATTGCTCAAACCGTTGGGCAACCCGCCGTCCAATGCGGTGAAATATTTCGGCACGGTGGAAGTTTTGGAAATGGCCGGCGAAAGCGCCGCCCTCAATAAAATCCGCAGCACGGTTTATCAATACTGGCGTGGTAAAAATGCGGACAACGCCAAGCCGCGCCGTTCCCACAACGGCCACGCCCGTCAGGGTTTGGCCAAATAGTAATCACCGTTGCCGCATTGGGGCGGCTCATGGAACGGCGGAAATCTGTCTGCCGTCGGCAACCACCTTCCGTTGCCGTTCGTATTCACCGAGTGACGGCAGTTCCACCTTTGCTTTCCGGGCGTAAGCCCGATGGACCGCCTTGCTGTTGTGTCCCAGCGCTTCCTGCGCAAATCGTTCGGGATAACCCGCCGTCTTTGCCCGTTCCGCCCAAGCGTAGCGGTAGCTATGCAATGACACCCCTTTGATGCCCAACCCGACGCAGCGCTGGTGAAACTCCGTCGAGCGGTCACCGGCGCGAACCGTGCGCAGATACGGAAACAGCGGGCCGCTCCCGGGCAAATCCTTGAGAATTTCCGCCATGTCGTTGTCAAAGCGCATGATGGCGACGCTTCCTGTTTTTTTACGTGCGAAACTGATGACGTGGTTTTGCCAGTCAACATTCTCCGCTTCCAAAAACGCAATGTCCGATTGCGACGCACCCAAATGCCATGCGAGCTGGTAGAACGCCCGGCGTTCGGGATTCAATTCGCGGGTGACGATGGCCAGATGTTCCGCCAGGGTGATGCCACGCTTGTCCTTGAACTTGATGACCGGCCAACGATTTTTGGGCAGCACCGGCCACGGCAGCCAGCTCATGTCCAACGCGAAATTGTGGATGCGTCGCAAATAAATGTTGGTTGAGATCGAGCCGTTCTCCAACACTTTCAAAAAGTGTTCGGCCTGGGTTTCCAGCACGACCAGATGGCGGATGGAATCCATCGCCTTGTCCTTGATGGCGGTCAGCCAGCGGGTTTTCGTCTCTCCCTTTTTGAGCTTGGGGATTTCGTCCATGACGTGTTGCCATGTCCGTTTGGCAGCGGCGGGATCGCCGGCTTTCCAATACACCCGCGCCAGATGCAGACTGAACGCGGGCGCGTTCTCGGTTTCGTTTTTGGCGGCGACGAGGCGAAACGCTTCGTCCTTGTTGCGGGTCTTGAGCGTGGTTTGCGATTTGGCGACGAGGTCTTCGCAGTAGTAGGTGCCCCAGCCACGGCGGAACACGCGGTAACGGTTTTTCATGTTTCGATTCATGTTGTGAGCATGAACCGCCTTGATCCGCCCGCGTTAGCGAGTAGTGGGCGAGTTAAAGTGATTTAATCCGAATAGTGGCGGAGTAGTCCGGCCACTGAAGATTTCACTGAAACTCGACGCTTTTTCCTCCAAAAAACCCTGTATTTACAGGCGTTTTTCATGGAGGCGAGGGTCGGAATCGAACCGACGGATGAGGCTTTTGCAGAGCCCTGCCTTACCACTTGGCTACCCCGCCACACGAGTGTTCAACACTAAATTCGATTCACAGGCGGAGCAAGTTCAATCGGCAAATCCCAACCGGCGCCGTTGCGTCCACAGCTCCTTCGGCTTGAAAATCCCCACTGGCGTGATGATGCCCGTGATCAAATCCGGCGGAGTCACGTCGAATCCCGGATTCCGCGCGCCACTCGTCGGGTTCGCCACGCGAACATAGGCGCGCTGCGCCGATTTCGGATTTCGGATTTCGGATTTCGGATTTGTTATTGTGCCCCACGCGCCGAGGACTTCGCTTTCGTGCCGCTCCTCAATCGGAATGTCGAAGCCGCGTTTCAATTTCCAGTCAATCGTCGAAAGCGGAATCGCCACGTAAAACGGAATGCCGTGCCGTTTGGCGAGCACCGCCTTGGTGTAGGTGCCGATTTTGTTGGCGACCTCGCCGGTGCGGCCCAGCGTGCGGTCGCTGCCAACAATGACCAAATCAATTTCACCGCGCTGCATCAAATGGCCGGCGGCGTTGTCGGCGATGATCTGGTGGGAAACTTTTTGCTGCGCCAGTTCCCACGCGGTCAGCGTCGCGCCCTGTGAACGCGGCCTGGTTTCGTCGCAGAAAACGTGGAATTTTTTGCCCTGCGCCTGCGCGGCATACATCGGCGCGGTGGCGGAGCCGACGTCCACGAACGCCAGCCAGCCAGCATTGCAGTGCGTGAGAATCTTCATGCCGTTGTGGATGAGCTTTGCGCCGTGCCGACCGATTTCTTCGCAATGCCGGACGTCTTCACTGGCGAATTCCCCGGCGGCGGCGAGCGCGAGCGATTGCTGTTCTTCCACGGTTCGGCCGGCGCGCATCGCGGCCCGAACGCCGTTCATGGCGTTGACGGGATCAACGGCGGTGGGGCGCGCGGCTTTGAGCGTTTGATAAACAGTTTCAACGTGCCGGCGAAATTTTGGCAAATCGCGTCCGTGAAATGCCAGCGCGCCTTGGGCCAGACCATAAGCCGCCGTCGCGCCAATCGCGCCGGCGCCACGCACAATCATGTCGTGGATGGCGGCGGCGGTTTCGCGGAAATTTCTGGTGGCGACGATTTTGAACTCATGCGGGAGCAGCCGTTGTTCGATGAGCCGGACAGCGTTGCGTGCGCGGTCGAAGGCGACGGTGCGGCAAGGTTGCGTGCGACCGCGGACGGTAACGTTCATGGAACACAGATTGTTTTAGACACGGATTGCACGGATTCCCACAGATTTGGCTTTGAATTTTATTCGTGAAAATTCGTGTCTCAGCCGACCTTGACTTTCATTCGGCGGATTTTTGCTTCGATGTCGCGGTAAATGGGTTGCTGGCGGAGCTTGCGGAGGTCGGGGTCCTTGGCCAGCCAGCGGAAGTCGCGGTAGCCGAGTTGCAACGCCTTTTCCAGCGCGAGCGCGGCGCGGTCGAATTGCCCGATGAGCGAGCAACTGCACGCGAGATTGTAGAAAACCAGCGGGCTGCGCGGTTCAAGTCGCGCGAGATGTTCATCCACCTTGAGGCCATCGGCGTACCGACCGTGTTGCGTGTAGTGGTCGCCCAACAATTGCAGCGCGTCCACGTAATCGGGATCGCGGCGGACCAGCCCCTCCATGAATTCGATTTTGATGTCGAGGTCGCGCTGGCTGGCACGGCTCGATTTTTTTCTGGCACTGCTTTTGACCGGCATACGACGTAGGCAGTCTTTCCAAGCCATTGCCTCAAGTCAAGCGGGGGCCGCGAAAATTTTTGTGGAATCTTCCGGTGCATTGTTACAAAACTATGTCAAAATCTCCGCGGCATTATGAAAGCTTTTGTTACCGGCGCTTCCGGCTTCATCGGCTCGAACCTCGTTCACGAGCTGGTTGCGCGAGGGCATTGCGTGAAGGCGCTGCTGCGGCCGAACAGCGATAAACGCGGGCTGGCCGGAGTCGAATTCGAGCGCGTGACCGGCGACGTGCTCGACCGCAAATTGCTGGAACGGGAGATGGAAGGTTGCGATTGGTGTTTTCATGTCGCGGCGAGTTATCATTTGTGGTTGCGCGATTACAAACCGATGTATGCGGTGAACATCGAAGGCACGCGCAACGTTCTTGAGGCCGCAGGCAAGGCCGGCTGCCAGCGCATTGTCCATACCAGCACCGTTGGCTGCGTCGGTCTGCCCAAAATCGTGGATGGCCGGCTTGTCCCGTCAACGGAACTGGACGCGATTTCCAACGAGCAACTGACGAATCACTACAAATGCTCAAAATGGCAGGCTGAATGTCTGGCCACGAAGCTGGCGCACAACGGGCTGCCCATCATCATCGTCAATCCCACCGCGCCGGTCGGCCCGCGCGATGTGAAACCGACGCCGACCGGCCAGGTGATTGTGGATTTTCTGAATCGCAAATTACCGGCGTATCTCGACACCGGATTGAATTGGGTTCACGTCCGCGACGTGGCCGCCGGGCACATTCTCGCGGCGGAAAGAGGAGACATTGGCGAACGCTACATTTTGGGCAACCAAGAGGGCAACTGGACCCTGCGGGAAACATTGGCTGCGTTGGAGGAAATAACCGGCATTCCTGCGCCAAAAACTCAAATTCCATATTGGGTTGCGCTTGCGGCAGCGCAGGTCAACGAGTGCACCGCCTTTTTCACCGGCAAACCGCCCCGGGCGCCGCTGGCGGGCGTGCGCATGGCCAGATACAAAATGTGGTTCAATCCGGCCAAGGCGATTCGTGTGTTCCGGTTGCCGCAAACACCCCCCCGACAGGCGCTCGCCGATGCTGTGGAATGGTTTCGCGCAAACGGGTATATGAAATAAAAATGCGCCGCCTGGGCGGCGGATGCAAATAATGCGTTGAGTTTGGCAAAACATGGCTTGCCAGCCACTCAACCTTGTGAAAAATTTCACGAACAATTTATGGCACACGTCAAATTACACATACCGGGACCGATCGAAGTGAGCGAAAAAACGTTCAAGGCGTTTTGCTCGCCGATGATCGGCCATCGCGGTCAGGGTTTCAAAGACCTGTACGCGAAAATCCAGCCGCAACTCCAGCAACTGCTTTACACGAAGCAGCTTGTTTACATTTCCACCTCGTCCGCCTGGGGCGTGATGGAGGGCGCGATTCGCAATCTCGTTTCCAAAAAAGTCCTGAACTGCATGTGCGGTGCGTTCTCGGACAAATGGTTCGATGTGGCGAAGCGTTGCGGCAAGGACGCCGAGGCGCTGCAAGTGGCGTGGGGTTCACCGATCCGCGCCGAGGCCGTGGACAAAAAACTCGCCACCGGCCAGTTCGATGCGCTCACGGTGATTCACAACGAAACTTCGACCGGCGTGATGAGTCCGATCGCCGAAATCGCCGCGCTCAAGAAGAAGTATCCCGACGTGATGTTCATCGTGGACACCGTCAGTTCGATGACGGCGGTCAAACTGGAGTTTGACGCACTGAGCATTGACGTGATGATTGCCGGCACGCAAAAGGCGTTCGCCCTGCCGCCCGGCACGGCGATTTTCACCTGCTCAAAGGCGGCGCTGGCGAAGGCGGCAACCATGAAAGACCGCGGGTATTACTTCGACTTTGTCGAATTCCAGAAGAACGCCGAGCAAAGCATGACGCCGAGCACGCCGAGCATCGGCCACGTTTATGCGCTGGCGTCGAAGCTCGAAGATATTTTTGCCGAAGGTCTGGAGGCGCGTTACGCGCGTCATCGCAAGACGAACCAGATGACCCGCGACTGGGCGGCCAAGCACGGCTTCACGCTGTTCCCGGACAAAGGCTTCGAGTCGCTCACGTTGACTTGTGTGAACAATGGCGCGAAGCCCGGCGGACGCGCCGCCGTGGACGTGCCCAAGTTGCAGAAGCTGGTCAAGGACCAGGGCTTCCTCATTGACGGCGGTTACGGGAAAATCAAGGGCACCACCTTCCGCGTCTCGAACATGGGCGATGAAACCGAAGCCACGATGAGCCAGCTTTTCGCTGCGATGGACAAGGCGATGGCGCAACTCTAAACGGCGTAATATTCTCACCGGCAATCCGCACCCGCGGGTTGCCGGTTTTTCTTTTTGCCGGCTTGCCAAACCCGGTTGCGAGTGTAATTTTCTGTTATGAGCATGGCTGAATTGATGCGGGTCGTGGTCGGATTGCCGGCGCAACAACAAAACGAATTGGCGGCGTTTCTACTTCATTTGCGTCTGCAACACGATGCGACTTGGCGCACGGAAATGACCCGTCGCATTGATGACAAGGATTCGGCGCGCTGGGTCAGCTTGGAAAATTGGAAGGCTGAACTTGCTTCCGACAGCCAGCCATGACTTCGTATCGAGTTTTCATCGCAACCGATGTCATCCTAGCGTTGAGGAAATGCAACGCGGCGGACAAGCGCAAAATCGCGCGCCTTTTCGATGAACTGTCCGGCAATCCGTTTTTACCCGGTGACTATGCCGAGCATGATGACATTGGCCGTCCCGTCCAGGTTTTAATAATCGGGCGCCACGCGGTTTGTTACTGGGCCGACCACGCGGTGAGGGAAGTAAAGATTCTGGATTTGAAGGTCGCCGGGGATTGATCCCAAACGAGCCTGTGAACTCCGGCTACAGTCTCGTCTATCTGCGCAACGGCGTGTGTTCCATCCGTTCGCTGGCCGAAGCCGAGACATTTCATCCCGTCATTGGGCCGGTAATCGAAGCCGAGGCGCTTTACGTCCGGCAATTGCACCTGCCGGAACGCGTGCGGGAAACGTCCGGTGAATTTGTGATTTGGGATGTCGGTCTCGGTGCGGCGGCCAACGCGCTCACGGCCATCCGGCTCGTTCGTGAAAGTTTGAAAGGAAAACCGGCGCAACTACGCCTGGTCAGCTTCGATCACACCAGCGACGCGGCGGCGTTTGCGCTCGAACACGGCGCGGAATTGGGTTATGTCGCCGGATACGAATCCGCGCTGGCCGAACTCATTCGAAACCATTCCGTGAAATTCAGCGATGGTCTGCTTCAGGTCGAATGGACATTGGAACCCGGCGATTTCCCGGCATGGCTTGAACGGTTTGTTGGTGGGGACGCGCTGCCGCGCGTCCAGGCCGACCGGCAGGTCGGCCCTACCGGGTTCATGGGAAGCGGCGGCCGGGACGGGGAGGCTGCATTGATCGTCCTGGTCCGCTCTCTTGCCCAGCTCCGGGCCGCATTGGACTGCGGCATCCAGACCCTCTACTGCGACTTCGACAATCCAAAAAAATATCGCGACGCCGTCGCCATGTTCCGGGCCGCGCGCCCGGCGGCCGGTAATCCGCGTTCGGCGCTTTTCGTGGCTCCTCCACGAATTTTCAAGACCGGTGAGGACTGGACGCTCGAACAGGTGCGCTCCTGCGGGGCGGACGGCTACCTGGCTCGCAATTACGATCACCTGAAATTCTTCGCCCGTGACCGGCGCATCGGCGATTATTCCCTCAACGTCGCCAACGGTCTCGCGGCGGATTACTTCCTGGAGACATTCGGACTGGAACGCGTGACGGCGTCGTATGACCTGAATTTCCAGCAGATCGAGGCCCTGCTGCGGGCGACGCCGGGGGAGCGGATTGAAGTCACCCTCCACCAGCACATGCCGATGTTTCACATGGAGCA
>PMOA01000076.1:10321-13519 GCA_003161635.1 Limisphaerales bacterium | reverse complement strand
AACCTGAATTTCATCGCGTTCTGGCGCTACGGTCCAAATCCGGAGGCGTTGTCGGGCATGATGGTCGTGATTTTCTCTATCGCCATCGCGGCAGCGGAAGCGGCGGTGGGTTTGGCACTCATCATTGCGATTTATCGCCATTACCGGACCGTCAATCTGGATGAAATTAAGAATTTAAAGGGATGAAACGATTGAAAAATTCAACGCAAAGGCGCAAAGNNGCGCCACGCCGCTTTGGAAGCTGTGTCCGCATCCGAAAAGCGGTGTCGCCGCTGCGCTCTGCCACCGCAATCCATAATTCTCACCCGAAGGGGATGGCAGTGTAAACGATCGAAAATTTTCTCGCGCCTTTGCGGCTTTGCGCCTTTGCGTTAAAAATCGAAATGACCTGGATTGCTCAAAATCTCTGGCTGATTCCGGTGCTGCCGCTGGTGGCGTCGGGCGTGATTGCCGTCAACAAGCAACGGCAGCGCAAGCTCGCGGTGACGTTGTCCATTGGTTCGATGGTCATGGCCTTCCTGCTTTCGCTTTGCGCGTTCAGCGCGACGCTCCTCCATCATGGCGAGAGCGGCGTGTTCCGTGAAGTCGCCGGTTTCAACTGGCTCCAGTTCGGCGGCCAGTGGCTGCAGCTCGGCTGGGTGCTGGACCCGCTTACGGCCATCATGCTGGTGATGGTTTCATTCGTCAGCCTGCTGATTTTCATCTTCAGCGTCGGCTACATGGCGCATGACGAAAATTTCACGCGGTTCTTCTGTTTCATGTCCCTCTTCGCGGCGGCGATGCTCGGCGTGGTCATCGCCAACAACCTGCTCCTGTTTTTCATCTGCTGGGAACTCGTCGGCCTGACCAGCTATCTGCTCATCGGGTTCTGGTATCACAAACCGAGCGCGGCGGCGGCGGCGAAGAAGGCCTTCATCACCACGCGCATCGGCGACCTCGGCCTGCTGCTGGGCATGGTCTGGCTTTATGCCGAAACCGGCACGTTGAATTTTTACGCGAACGGCAGCGGCTGTCTCGAACAATCCGCTCTCACCACGATGGTGACCCACATGACCGCCGCCGGCATGGCGGTGTCCACGGCCATCGGGCTGCTGATTTTCCTCGGCGCGGTCGGCAAATCCGGCCAATTGCCGCTGCACGTGTGGCTGCCGGACGCGATGGAAGGCCCCACACCGGTCAGCGCGCTCATTCACGCGGCGACGATGGTGGCGGCGGGTGTGTTCCTGGTGGCGCGGGTTTATCCGTTAATGAGCGCTCATCTTGATGGCGCTGCGGCTGAGACCACGGCGCTGACGGTGGTGACGTGGATTGGCGCGCTCACGGCCATATTTGCCGCGTCCGTCGCCGTGGCCCAGACGGACATCAAACGCATCCTGGCCTATTCCACGATTTCGCAACTCGGTTACATGATGCTGGGCTTGGGCGTCGGCGGCGTGGCGGTCGGCATGTTTCATCTGATCACGCACGCCTTTTTCAAGGCGCTGTTGTTCCTCGGATCCGGCTCGGTCATCCACGGCTGTCACGAGGAGCAGGACGTGCGGAAGATGGGTGGACTGAAAAAGTTCATGCCGGTGACGTTTGCGACTTATGCCATCGGCATGCTGGCGCTGGCGGGATTTCCGCTGTTCTTCTCCGGCTTCTGGAGCAAGGACGAAATCCTGCATGCGGCGCATGGCTGGCCGGTGTCGCACATTCCATTTTTTCTCGGGTGCGCCGGTGCGTTGCTCACGGCGTTTTACATGACGCGCCAAGTCGCGCTGGTTTTCTTCGGGAACTATCGGGTCACTGGAGTGGTGGAGAAGGGGAGTAATGCGGGCAAATCCCCGGTTCAACACTCCAACACTCCATCGCTCCATCACTCCAATTCCGCCCCGCACGAAAGCCCCGCCGTCATGACCGTCCCGCTCGTCATCCTCGCGGGGTTCGCCATTTTATTGGGCTTGGTCGGGACGCCGGCCTGGCCGTGGTTTGACGGTTTCCTCAACGGCGAACCGGCTGGATTCGATTTCAACAAGCTGACGGAAGACGGCACGCTCGGCCTGATGCTGGCGTCTGCGGTGATTGTGTTTGCCGGGCTCGGCTTGGGTTGGTGGCTCTATGGCAAACGCCAGCGCCGGACGGCGGAAGAACCCGATGTGTTGCAAGGCGCGCAGCCGGCCGTTTTTGCGTTGCTGGAAAATAAATATTTCGTGGACGAAATCTACGAGGCCACCATCATCCGTTTCAACGCCTGGGCGGCGCAGGTTTGCGATTTCCTGGACCGCTGGATTTGGGGCGGGGCGGTTTTACTGGTTTCCTACGTGACGCTGGGGTTGTCGTGGCTCTACCGCTTCACGGATGAATTCGTGGTGGACCTCGGTTTCGACACCGGCTGTGAAACCCTGCGGGAGGGCGGCGACGAACTGTCTAAATGGCACAGTGGCCGCGTGCAAACCTATCTCCGCGTCATCGGCGTCGCGCTGGTGGTGCTGGTTCTTTTCCTGGTTTGGGGGCGCAAGGCATGAACACTTTGCCCTGGCTGACCATCCTGATCCTCGTCCCGCTGTTCGGTGGTATCATCGTTGCCGGGCTGGGCGCGGAACAAAAACGGCTCGCGCGCGGGCTGACGCTGGCTTTCAGCCTCGTGGCGTTGACAGGGGCGCTGTGCCTCTGGAAATATTTTGATGCCGCTTCCGGCGAACTCCAGTTCAACGAACGCCATGCCTGGGTGCCGTCGCTGGGCATCGAATACCGGCTGGGCGTGGACGGGCTCGGCCTGTTGATGGTGTTGTTGACGGCGATTGTCGTGCCGCTGTCTATCATGGCCTCCGGAAGCCTGTTTGATGGTAGGGCCGATCCCGCATTGCGTGACCAGGACGCGCAGCAGCGCGTCCCTACCAACAATCCGTCGCTCTATTATGCGCTGGCGTTGTGGTTGCAGGCCGGGTTGTTCGGCACGTTCACCGCGCTGAATTTCTTCCACTGGTTCCTGTTCTGGGAACTGGTGCTCATCCCGGCGTTCTTCCTGATAAAACTTTGGGGCGGACCCAGACGCGGTCCGGCGGCGACCCAGTTTTTCATTTACACGATGGTTGGCAGCGTGACGTTGCTGCTGAGCTTTTTGGCCATCCGGCTGGCGACGGGCAGTTTTGATTTCATCGAACTCGCCGACATGGCCAAGCGCGGCGAAATCACGGCCAAACTCGGCGACGTCATCGG
>PMOA01000076.1:0-10272 GCA_003161635.1 Limisphaerales bacterium | reverse complement strand
CTGATGCTGACGCCGCTGATGTGGCTGGCGGTGCTGACCATCGTGCTTTCGGCCTGCGCGGCGTTCGCGCAACGCGACCTCAAACGAATCCTGGCCTACTCGTCCATTAACCACCTCGGTTACTGCCTGCTGGCTTTGTTTGCGGTGACCGGCGCGGCGGCGGGCGTGAACCAGCCGGAACTCCAGAAGGCTGCGGCGCTCAACGGGGTGTTGCTGCAAATGTTCAACCATGGCCTCACGGCATCGGCATTGTTCCTGTTCGTGTGGCTCATTGAGAAACGCAGCGGCGGTCTGCGCGGACTGGACGATTTCGGCGGCATCCGCAAGGTGGTCCCGGTGTTCACCGGCCTGATGGGCATCGCGCTGTTTTCGTCATTGGGATTGCCGGGGTTGAACGGGTTCGTGGGTGAATTCCTGATTTTCAAGGGCGTGTTCCCGCTGGCACCCTGGGCGGCGGCGTTGTCCACGCTCGGCCTGCTGGTGACGGCGATATTTTTGCTGACCATCATCCAGCGCGTTTTTTGCGGGCCGCTGAACGCGCGCTGGGCGCAAATGCCGGACCTTACGCTCGCCGAGCGCGCGTTGGTGGTCGTTCCAATTGCGCTGATGTTTGTGCTGGGCCTCTGGCCGCAACTCGTGCTGGGCGTGATTGACTCGACCGTCGTGAAGATGGTCCAACAACTGAATTTTTAACCACGAATGAACACAGATAAACACATTGCCGCGCCGAAGGCGCAGAACAAGATAGCCCAGGACGTGTTTTTAAAACGGGATCTGGGTGGGGGAAGTTTTGGACTGCGGCGGCAAGCGGAGCGCGACGCCGCTTTGGATCAGGCTGGCCGCCTTGGTTTTCCACACAAAAGCGCTGTCGTCGCTGCGCTCTGCCAGCGCAGTCCAAAAGCCGCCACCCGTTTCATGCGGCTTCTTTTCCTGGCATTTATTTTTGACAACGCGTCCCAGGGCGTTGCCCTGGGCTGTCCTGTCTTGCGCCTTTGGCGCGGCAAATGGCGGCCTGAAAGGCCAGAACAGGAAAGCCCGGAGCAGAGCGAAGCGCCGCCCTGGTTTGAATGGTTAAAAGAGTTATTTGCCCTGAAAGGGCAAAACAATTTCCACCGGTGTGTTGCCATGGCGCATATTTCACCATGTTAGCCTGGACCATTTACATTTCGTTCATCGGCGTGCTGGTGCTGATGCTCCTGCCGCGCGAGGCCGCGCGGGCGGCGCGCATCATCGCGTTGCTGACGGCCATCGCCGGTTGCGTGGTGGCCTTCGCCGGGGCGGTACAGCAGCCCGATCCGGGCAAAGTCGCGACGATTGTCAAAGTCCCGTGGATCCCGGCGATCGGCGCCAATTATTTCCTGGCGGCGGACGGCATCAGCCTGGTGCTGGTGGTTTTGACCGGTCTGGCGGCCATTGCGGGTATTTTATTTTCGTGGAACATCGAAAAGCGCACCAAGGAATTTTTCGCCTTCTACCTCGCGTTGATCGGCGCCGTGTATGGCGTGTTCCTCAGCTTTGACGTGCTGCTGCTGTTCGTGTTCTACGAGCTGACCATCATTCCGAAATATTTCCTCATTGCGCGCTGGGGCAGCACGCGCAAGGAATACGGCGCGATGAAACTGGCGCTCTTTTCATTTGTCGGCAGCCATCTCGTGCTCATCGGTTTGATCGCCGCGTGGGTGGTGGCGCGCGCGCAGACCGGCCACGCGTCGCTCGATTTGCTGGAATTGTCGAAGGTGTCGTTCCCGCTTGGTTTCCAGCACTGGGTGTTTCCGCTGGTGTTCGTCGGATTCGGGATTCTGGCGGGTCTGTGGCCGTTCCACACGTGGGCGCCCACCGGTCACGTCGCCGCGCCCACCGCCGGCTCAATGTTGCTTGCCGGTGTGGTGATGAAACTCGGCGCTTACGGCTGCCTGCGCGTGGCGATGATTCTGTTCCCCGAAGGTGCCCGCATGTGGCAGAACGAAATTGCCGCGCTGGCGGTCATCGGCATCGTTTATGGCGCGGGCGTGGCGCTGGTGCAAAGGGATTTCAAGTTTGTCATCGGTTACTCCAGCGTGAGTCACATGGGTTTTGTGCTGCTGGGCCTGGCGACGCTCAACACCATCGGCCTCAGCGGTGCAGTGCTGCAAATGTTCTCGCACGGCATCATCGCCGGGTTGCTGTTCGCCGTCGTGGGTCGCATGGTTTATGACCGGACGCACACGCGTGATTTCAACGATCTGCAAACGATGCAACTCGGACGGTTGCTGCCGTTCGCGGGGGTGACGTTTGTGCTGGCGGGCGTCGCCTCGATGGGCTTGCCGGGTTTCAGCGGGTTTGTTGCCGAACTTCAGGTCCTCATGGGTGCGTGGAAGGTGTTTCCGATGGCAACCCTCCTGGCGGGCGTTGGAATCGTGGTGGGCGTGGCCTACACCTTGCGGGCGCTGCAAAAAGCGTTTTATTCGGACTCGGCGGCAGCGGACAAATCCGGCCACGACCATCCGTTGGAACCCATTTCGATGCCCGAGCGCATCGGGGCGGTGATGCTCATTACCGCGTCGCTGGTCATCGGACTTTTCCCGGGCCTGCTGCTGAACTGGATCCAGCCCTGCCTGAACTCGCCGCTGTTTGAGCGGTTGTTGAAGGGAGGTTTGCAATGAACTATCTGCAAATCCTTCAACTCGCCGCGCCGGAGACCGCCCTGGCCATCACGGTGCTGATGGTGCTGGCGGTGGATTTGATTGCGTTGCGCGGGGAATCCATTGCGCGGCGCTTCGGGACCGGGGCGATGGTATCCATCTTGGGCTGCCTGATGGCGGCAATGCTCGCGTTCACCCATTTCGAACGAGGCAACCTGTTGAACGGCATGCTGGTCGTGGATCCGCAGACGGATTTCCTGAAGGTCGTGCTGCTGGCGTTGACGGTCTTTACCGTGCTGATTTCCACTTCCGGCAAATTCACCGAGCACGTCGGCGAATATCTGGCGCTGGTGCTGCTCGCCACGATCGGGCTGATGTTTTTGATCAGCGCCGAGGACCTTCTGATGATTTTCATCTCGCTGGAACTGGCCAGTCTGTCGCTCTACATCCTGACGGCGTTCAACAAACGCAACGCCCGTTCCAGCGAGGCGGCGTTGAAATATTTCCTGTTCGGCGGCATGTCCGCGGCATTCCTGCTGTTCGGTTTCAGCCTGCTTTACGGGCTTTCCGGCTCGACGAATCTGCCGCAAATCGCCGCCAGTCTGGCCGGCCGGGGGCTGGATCCACTGCTGTTGGTGGCCATCGTCACGACCGTGATCGGGTTTGGTTTCAAGGTGGCGGCGGTGCCGTTCCATCTGTGGGCGCCGGATGCCTATGAAGGCGCGCCTACGCCAAGCGCGGCATTTATCGCCTCCGGTTCCAAGGTCGCCAGCTTTTACATCCTCGCCAAAATCATGACGCTCGGCTTTGCCGGCGCGGAAGGCAGCGCGGTCTGGCAAGGTTATGTGTCCGGCTGGACGCCGGTGATTGCCGTCGTGGCGGCGCTTTCAATGGTGCTGGGCAATCTCACAGCCATCGTGCAGTCGAGCGCGAAACGCCTGCTGGCTTACTCGGCCATCGCCCATGCGGGTTACATGCTGCTCGGCGTGCTGGCCAACACACCGTCCAGCCACAGCGCGCTGCTGTTTTATGTCATCACCTATGCGCTGACGGTGCTCGGCGCATTTGGCGTGGTGACGGTGGTGGAAGCGGCCACGGGCGGCGACGCGATGGCAAATTTCGCCGGGCTTGGCCGGCGCGCCCCGGGGTTGTCGTTGTGCCTGCTGGTGTTCCTGCTTTCGCTGGCCGGCATTCCTCCGCTGGCGGGTTTCATCGGAAAATTTCTCCTGTTCAGCGCGGTGGTGGGCACGGACGCCGAACATCTCGGCCTGCTCTGGCTGGTGATCCTGGCCATCGTGATGAGCGCTGTGTCCTTTTACTACTACCTGCAGGTGTTGAAACAGGCGTACGTGCTGGACGCCGCTGCCAATGCGCCCGCCATCAAGGTTCCACCGGCCACGATGCTTGCGCTGGTCCTGCTGGCGGCGCTGGTGATTCTCCTCGGTTGCGCTCCGGGGTTGTTGCTGCGGTTTTTGTGAGCAGCAAATCGGCTGGCCGTTAAACTTGGAAGCCGGGGTTGCGTGTGGCTGCGACGCCTTCGTCGCAGAAAGTAAAGGCAACGCCTCGTCGCCGGTTCTGAAATTGAAAACAGTCTGGCGTTGGGAAAAGGCGACGGGGCGTCGCCGCTACGGTTGGCCGCCCAAATTTGGATTTGAGAATCTCCACCATCCGCGTAACCTTTCCGCACAATTTATGAGTAATGTTCCTGCGAATTTAAAATACACAAAATCTCACGAGTGGGTGCGCGTGAGTGGCGACACGGCGGTTGTCGGCATTACCGACCACGCGCAACACGAATTGACCGACATCGTCTTTGTCGAACTGCCGGATGCCGGCCGCAAGGTCAAGGCCGGCGAAGCCTGCGCCGTGGTGGAATCCGTGAAGACGGCGAGCGACATTTATTCGCCGTTGAGCGGTGAGATTCTGGAGGTGAACAAATCCGTGGTGGACGACCCGGCGCTGGTGAACAGCGAGCCCTTCGGCAGCGGTTGGTTTTTCAAAATCAAGTTCAGCAATCCGGCGGAACTGAATGCGTTGCTGTCGCCGGAGCAATACAAAAAGCAGATTGGCGGCTAATTCTGATAGGTAAAAAAGTGGCTCACGTCCTTGAGAACATTTCGGAAAAGATACCTGAAAACACGCGAAGAATTTTCTCGTTACTCAGCGGTGAAGTATTATGGCTTCGTGAAAAGTGGCTGAATTACAACTATCTTTTTGGTCACTCACCAGAACGAGTCGAAGCTCTAAATCAAGGCGGCCCAACTTTTTTCTACATACTCGATTATCTTTTCATTGATGATTTCATCCTGACATTGTCTCGGCTGACTGACCCAGCAGAAGCAAAGGAAAGCAATCTGTCATTTGAACAGCTAATTGTGATGCTTGATAAAAATGCTCATTCAGAACTAATTCAAAAGCTTACGCCCTTGCTTAAAAGTTTGCGTGATAAGGCTGCGAGCGTTCGCAAACATCGCCACAAGCGAGTTGCACATAGTGACTTTGACACGGCTGTAAGACCAGACGATGTGTTACCGGCCGTTTCCCGGCAGACAATTGAAAATGCTTTGTTGGAAGCTGAATCATTTCTAAACGCATTTGATTTTTATTTCACGGGAGAGGAATTGCTTCACGACACTTTAATTATACAAAATGGTTCAGACGTATTATTTGCGAAGTTGTTAAAGGCACGCGAATACGAAGAGTTAGAGCGAGATGGTAAAATCCCACAAGGAACTTGGTGCAATTCAAAATCCTTTCAATCTCTTTAAGCTGATGAAAATCCGCTTATTCATCAAACCGTATTGCCCATGGTGTCACAAGGCCATGCGCTGGCTCGACGACCACGACATCGAATATGAAAAGTTGGATGTCATAGCGGACGACACGGCTTACGAGGAAATGGTCCGGTTGTCCGGCCAGGAGCTTGCACCGGTGATTGAGGTGGATGGAAAAGTGCTGGCCGATTTCGGGCCGGAGGAACTGGCGAAGTTTTGGGATAAGTTGAAGACGTCAGATTGACACCGATGAGAAAACATCGAACTCTGAACATCGAACGTCGAATGAAGTCCGCCAACCAAACTTTCAGTTCGATGTTCGGCGTCCGATGTTGGATGTTCGTTTTGCAAATTGACGACCAATGACCGCTGCTGAATTAAAACCGCGTTCGCGTTTGCCGGAATGGCTGCGCATCACGCTGCCCACGTCGGACAGTTTCGCGCGCATGCGCAGCCTGCTGGACGAGCTGAAGCTGCACACGGTCTGCGAAAGCGCGAAGTGCCCGAACCACTGGGAATGCTGGGAGAAGGGCACGGCCACGTTCATGATCGCCGGCGACCGCTGCACCCGCGCCTGCGGCTTTTGCGCGGTGTCAACGGCCAAGCCGCTGCCGCTCGAAGCGGACGAGCCGAGGCGCGTGGCCGAGGCCACGCGCCGGATGAAGTTGAAGCACATCGTCATCACTGCCGTGGCACGGGATGATCTGGCGGACGGCGGCGCGGAGCATTTCCGGAAGACGGTTGAAGCGGTGCGCGAATTGAATCCGGGCATTGTGATTGAAGTGCTCGTGCCGGATTTCAACGACCGCGACGCTGCGATTGAATCCGTGCTTGCGGCCAACCCGCACATTTTCAATCACAATCTCGAAACCGTGCGGCGGCTGACGCCGTCCGTGCGTCATCGCGCGACCTATGACCGTTCGCTCAGCGTGCTGCAGAAGGTGAAGGCGAAACGCGGCGACACGATTTACACCAAGTCCGGCCTGATGCTCGGTTTGGGCGAGGCAGAAGACGAAGTCATGGTGGCGCTGGAAGATTTGCGCGGTGCGGGTTGCGACATTCTCACGCTCGGCCAGTATCTTCAGCCCACGCTGAAACATTTGCCGGTGGTGGAATTTGTTTCGCCCGCGAAATTCGAGGAATACGGCAGGCGGGCAGGGGAGCTGGGCTTTGTTCACGTTGCCAGCGGCCCGATGGTGCGGAGTTCGTATCACGCGGACGAATTCAACCTGCCGTCAATGCAGCGGCAGGGATAAACCGCGGCGCATGAAAATATAAATGGCGATGCCGATGCCGACGAATCCCACAATAAACCCGATGATGGTAATGGTTTTTATCACCGAGCGCGCTTGGTCCACTGTTTCGGCGGCGCGTTTTTTTTCCGATTCCCGGAAGGCTTCCAGCTCCTTTTCAACCGTGGCCAAAGCGGCCTCGTCTTTGAGTTGATAGGTCAACCAAGGCTTTTCGGAGCGTTTCCATTCCACAGGCAGGCGTTCAAGGAGCTTGATCGTGGCGGGTTGAAAGCCCCAACGAACCCAGAACGGCGAATCTTCCTGCGTCCACAACCGAAAAACTCTGTGATGGGCGGTAATGGTCTGGATGCGTTCCCAGAACAACTGCCGCGCGGCATCGGCCACGGCAAAATCCGTGTAACCTTCGCTGTGGAGCAGGGCGTGCTGGCGGATGATTTGAACGCCAATCGCGCCGACGATTTGTCCGTCGGCAGCTTCAATCACCTGGAATTCGGTCAGCCGCTTTTCCAATTCATCCGCCGGCAGGCGCATGGAATTCCAAAGCGATTTCAGGCTTTGAAAATCGTCCGTGGTGGCGCGGCGAATGCGAATGGCTGACAGATTCATGCCGGTTCACAAATTGACCTGACCATGACTGAAAGTCAAAACCGCTGTAATAATTGAAACCACTGAAAAACAGGCGTAGCGGCTTTCGGCAGAAAGCCGGACAATTCAATTATCCGAAGAAATGCGGCGGTCTGCCGACACGCCGCTACGACGAGCCAAGTTTTTTCAGAGGCCCCAATTCATTCAACCGCACGATTTGCTTTTCCAAAAAATTGTGCCACTCTGAGCCAGGATGGAATCTAATTTGAACTATGAATAATGGAGTTACCCAACAATTGTTGAATGCGCTGCAGTGGCGCTACGCCACGAAAGTTTTTGACGCGACCAAAAAAATCCCCGCCGATGTCTGGCAAACCCTGGAGCGCGCGCTCGTGCTCACGCCGACTTCCTACGGCCTGCAGCCGTATCGTTTTCTCGTCATCAACGACCCCGTCAAACGCGCCGAACTGCTGCCGCATTCGTGGAACCAGAAGCAGGTCGTGGACGCTTCTCACCTGGTCGTGTTCACCGCGCGCACCAAAATGACCGAGGCCGACGTGAACAAACTCATCACGCGCACCAGCGACATCCGCAAAATTCCCGCCGAATCGCTGAACTTTTACCGCGACCTGATGCTGAGTGACGTGGTCAACGGTCCGCGCGGCAAAACCGCCCACGAATGGGCAACCCGGCAAACCTACCTCGCGCTCGGTAATTTGATGACCTGCGCCGCCGTGCTGGGCGTGGACGCCTGCCCGATGGAAGGCCTCAGCCCCGCCGAATATGACCGCGTGCTGGGTTTGAACGGCAGCGGCTACGCGACGGTGGTGGCCTGCGCGCTGGGTTATCGCGCCACCACCGACAAATACGCGAGCCTGCCGAAAGTGCGGTATGAAGCAAAAGAACTCGTGCAGCAAGTTTGAGCAAAAATGATCACCGTTCGGAAAGCCGGGGAACGCGGGCACGCCAGTTTCGACTGGCTCGACACGTGGTACACGTTTTCGTTTGCCGATTACCACGACGCACAGCACATGGGCTTCCGCGCGTTGCGGGTGATTAACGACGACACCATCGCGGGCGGCGGCGGCTTTGGCACGCATTCGCACCGCGACATGGAAATCATCACCTTCGTTTTGAGCGGCGCGCTGGAACACAAGGATTCAATGGGCAATGGCCGCATCATCCGCCCCGGCGAAGTTCAATACATGGCCGCCGGCACCGGCGTGGCGCACAGCGAATTCAATCCGTCGCCAACCGAGCCGGTGCATCTGCTGCAAATCTGGATTTTGCCCGGCCATAAAGGCGCGAAACCGGTTTACGCCGAAAAAAAATTTGCCAAAGCCGCGCCGGGACAATTTTATCTGGCTGCGTCAAAGTCGGGACGCGACGGTTCCATTCCCATCAATCAAGACGTGGACGTGTTCATCGGCAAACTCAGCGCCGGTAACCATATCAGTCACACGTTCAAACCCGGTCGTCACGCCTGGTTGCAGGTGGCCGAAGGCGAAGTGGAATTGAACGGCCAGTCTCTGAAAGCCGGCGACGGTGCGGCAGTCTCAGACGAGAGCAGGCTGATTATCGAATCAGCCGGACCGGCGCAGGTGATTTTGTTCGACCTGAACTGAGCTGCCGGGACGAATCCATGAAACGGACCTTTCGTATCATCGCCGCGGTTCTGGTTATTGGCGCAATCGCCTTCTGGGTGGCAGCCGGAGCGAATCGCGGCTGGACGAAAACGCGCGTTCCGAAGAAAGTCGTGGATGAAGTCACGGGCCTGGAGGGAATTCAATGGCAGGATAAATTTGTTCCCGGTGTTGATTTTTTGGGCGCAGCCTTGTTGGGCGCAGGATTCCTAGCTGGCGTTTCCTTTTTTGTCCCGGCAAAATCAAAGCAACCATAAATCGAAACCAGATAATGAAAACGAAACTTACCATCCTGGCATCCATCGCCTTGGCGGGCGCTGCTCTCGCCGCGCCACAGACGTTCGACTTCAAAGACCTCAAGGGCATCAACAATGCCGGGTTCAAGCTCGATGCGCCGCTGGAAGCCATTAATGGCAGCGCCAGCGACATCTCCGGCACGGTCACATTTGACCCCGAAAACCCTGGCGTGACGAAAGGCAAAATCATCGTGGCCACCGGGTCGCTCATGCTACCCAACCCGATGCAAAAACAGCACATGCTGAGCGACAAGTGGCTCGATGCGGCAAAGTTTCCCGAAATCACCTTTGAATCGAAGGAATTCAAAAACGTCCGGACCGCCGGCGATACCACGACGGCGGACGTGACCGGCACGTTCACGCTCAAAGGGGTGTCCAAGGAAATCACCGCGCCCGTTAAACTGACATATTTGAAGGATAAACTTGGCCAGCGTGTGCCGAATCAAAAAGGTGATTTGCTGGTTATCCGCGCCAACTTCACCATCAAGCGCAGCGATTTCAATATCATGCCCGGTCAGTTCGAGGACAAGGTTTCCGACTCCATTGAACTCACGTTGAGCATCGCCGGCGCGTCGCCAAAATAACTGAAAATTCCACTGAATACCGGGCCACCCTCACAAAAAAATCCCATGCTTAAAAAAATATTCTCTCCGGGCAACAATTCCGGGGCCGCCAACCTTGGACTGCTCTTCCTGCGGCTGTGGGTTGGTTTTTCCATGTTGCTCAATCATGGTATCGAAAAACTCAAAAATTTCAGCGATACCGCGCCGAACTTTCCCGACCCGCTCGGCATTGGTCATTCGGCCAGCCTGGGGCTGGCGGTCTTTGCCGAATTCTTTGTTTCGCTCTTCGTGATTTTTGGCTTGGTGACGCGCTGGAGCGCGCTGGTGCTGGCGACCGACATGATTGTTGCGTTCATCGGCGTTCACAAAGGCGCAATGAGCGGGCAGGGGAGCGGCGAACTGGCGTTCCTGTATTTGATGGGTTACGGCACGCTGCTGCTGGCTGGACCAGGATGCTTCTCGGTGGACAAGGTCATGTTTGGCAAGGGCGGTTCAAGCCAGTCGAAGTAATTTTAAAACTGGCGGTGTCTATCGGAC